>CAZYEO010000007.1:0-31365 GCA_964646495.1 uncultured Muribaculaceae bacterium | reverse complement strand
TGCTCCCTATGATACCCGGAAAATTTGCCTACAACATGGTGTTTTCACAACTAATGTTTCTACAAACCATGGATAATGCTGCCGACCGACTTAAATACATGGAGATGTTTTTTTCCAACACCATGGTCACCTGCTCGGTAGTGTTCATGCTTGCTGCCGGTGCTATATTACCGATGTTTCTATTCCCTTCCCGAGCATTCTCTCTCACTCGACACAAACAATAGAATATCAATCAACAAAACTTTTCTACCCATAATACATATAATCTGAAAATATTTTTCATTTTTTTTGTTACAAATCTTATATTCTTACGTTTCCTTAGTATATGGTGATTAAATACAATACTTTGGATGAGCTCTGATACACTCACTTTAACATTTGCAGAAATCTAAACAACCTGACAATATATCCATCCGCAATTCCAATGGAAATGCAATTTTGCTATTTCTATCGTTTAAGGTATCTTTGTACTCAATTATAAAATTCGCTTTAGAACAATGACCGACATTTGCTGTATTGGACATATCACAACCGACAAAATAATTTTGCCATCTCAAGAAACTTATCTTAACGGTGGCACTTCATACTATTTTACTCATGGCATCAGACATCTTGGGGCTATAAATTATAGGCTCATAACCTCTCTTGCCGAAAAGGATATGGCGGCAGTAGATGAAATGAGACGCAAGGGTGTGACTGTGGATGTGATTCCAAGCAGAGATACGGTTTTCTTTGAAAACAAATACGGTTCAAACAAAAACAACCGCACGCAGCGTGTCCTTGCCAAATCCGATCCTTTCACCATAGAAAGTCTTAAAGATGTAGAAGCAAAATTTATTCATCTCGGCAGTCTGCTTGCCGATGATTTTTCCTCGGATGTGATTAAATCGCTTGCCGGGAAAGGGATTATAAGTGTCGATGCTCAAGGTTTTCTTAGATATGTAGAGGGCGAAAACGTGTACCCATGCGACTGGGCTGATAAATTGGAGATATTCCCATATATCGATATTCTCAAAGTGAATGAGCATGAAATTGATTCTCTCACAGGATACAAAAATCCTCGTAGTGCGGCTCGTAAACTTGCTGAATGGGGTATAAAAGAGGTGCTTATCACTCTTGGCAGTGAAGGTTCTCTGATATATACAGCTGGCAAATTTTATGAAATTCCAGCTTATCACCCCAATGTCCTTGTAGATGCCACCGGATGTGGCGACACTTATGCAGCCGGATACCTTTATAAACGTGCTTTAGGAGCTCCAATAAGAGTATGTGGAAAATTTGCCGCTGCTATGGCTACACTCAAACTTGAACGCATAGGAGCATTCCGTGGCGAAGAAAAGGACATCGAACGCTTGGTAGGGATTTCTCTTTAATCCCCACTTTACTCTCTTTTTTACGAAATTAGGATGTTTTTAGATGCTTCGATCAATTTTAATACCATGTAATACCATTGCTCGAACTGCTACGCTTATCATACTTTAAATCACTAAGCAATGCCGATTTCACTGAAATATGGAAATTATACGACTTATACGGTCCTACAGGCACAAAACTCGCACTCATAGTGAAGCAGTGCAGGTCGCGCGATATGGTACAATTCATATATGCTATCTTTCCTGTGTCGAAATTATAACTGGCACTCGCCGTGAAATTCCAATTTTTCGTAGGACGAATACTTCCCGACAAGCTTAAATTCTGTGTTATCTTCCCATTATACTCCATTTTCTCCTTATTGAAGTCACCATATCCATAATTTATGGAATAATTCACAGAAAGACTCCACGGACACTCCCACTTCACATATCCATCAGGGGTCAATTGATATTCCTCTCCATTCTTTTTGTCCTTCCCATCCTGCGTGCCATCATCTCCTGCGGTGTCCGATTGATATTTTTCCACTTCATTAGGCGCTTTGGTGGGCTCGTTTTTATTCTCTTTGGGTTTACGTTTGAACGTTTGATTATTGAACGTATAGGAAAATGATGTGCCGGTGCTCGACAATCTACCCAGACCTTTGCCTGCTTTCCATCGTGGGATATTCACCCTCACAGGATTTCCGGCACTATTAAGTTTGTATGTATATACATCCCACGTTCCCGATAGACTAAGATTAAAATTCTTCACGAGACGCAACATCAACGATGTATTTATATTACTCCAATTCATCGAGTCGGCTGCAAAATTATACGATTGACTCACCGAAAAATTCTCTATTAAAGATACCTTTTTCACTCCGGTACTATCCTGATCGCTCTTTACCTTCATTTCGAGGTTGTTGGCAAGCGACACACTCACTGCTCCGGTTTTACCCTGACCCACCGACCCGAATAGCCCATGTGCAAAATATGAATATTTACGGTTCACCTGCTCGCCACCTTGCGTGTAGGAGTAATTGCCATAATATCCCCACCCCGGCGAGCTAAAGTCGGGCGAAGCACTAAACGATACTGTCGGGGTCAATACGTGACGAATCATCTGCACCTTGTCTCCGAGAAATTTCATCGGTTTATAAAACCCGTAAACCTTGGTATCGAGCGACACCGACCCCGAAAAATCAAATACATTATAAAAATTATACACCGTGTCTACTACAACTTCACGCGAAGCTGCAGGATCCCATGCTTTGCGTATCTTGTTGGTGTACATCCTGTCATTGAAATTAAAACTCGGAGTAAGATTCAAATACTTGAATATGCTGAATGTTGCAGATACTGGCACGCTGTGCTTCATCGCATTGCGCCAATCCTTTATCAAACTTTTCTTGAAAAATTGATCCTGCTGCGCAGTCAGTGAATTTTGAAAATAACCTGAATATGACAATTTTATCTTCTCATACCACTTTTCATCCCCTACTGCTTTTTTTCTCTTAAACGGTGCTATTTGCGACATTGTCACAGTCACGTTAGGAAATGACACCGTGAGGGTAGAATCGCTCGTGCGCTGCGAAATATTGGCAGTAGTCGATAAGCTCCATTTCGAGTTTGGGAAACGATAGGTCATATTCACAGAGCTACTTTTTGTATTCTCTGTAAATGAATTATTGTAATAGCTGTTGAGATCATTACGCGTATATCCGCTTGTGGTAAAATTCACACTTGCCGAAAACGACATATTAGGATTAGCCTTTGAATCTTGGGTATGAGTCCATCCCACCTTGAAATTGTTCTGCTTGCTATAGTCGGGCGAACCTTTATCACCATTAATAGTGGTAATATAGCTCAAATCAAACGATCCTGAGAATTTATAACGCTTCACATACGAGGAGCGAGCATTTAGCCCCCACGACCCTTTGGTATATATTTCACCCGTGAGAGCAAGATCTACATTATCGTTAATAGCAAAATAATATCCACCGTCACGCAAATAAAATCCTCGGTTGTAATCCTCGCCAAAAGTTGGCATTATTATACCCGATGAATACTTATCGCTAAACGGAAAAAAACCGAATGGCACAGCCAACGGCAACGGAACACCGGCAAGCACCATATATGCCGGACCGGTCACAATATTCTGCTTAGGTTTCACTTTTCCTTTAGTAATCTGCATATAGAAGTGAGGACAATCATGGTCGTCACAAGTAGTATAGCGTCCGTTTTGGATATAATACTCATCATTTTCCATCTTCTTCGTTTGCCCTCCGGTGAGATACCCCTCTCCTTGCTGGGTTATAACATCGGTTATATATCCGCGTTTCGACTTGAAGTTATATTTCATCGTTTTCGACTCATATTCTCCACTGGGATCCTTAAACACCGGGTTACCTACCATATCTCCCACACTATCTGCACGACCCACTGCATACACAGTGTTGTCGTTCATATTCATCATTATCTCGCTGGCATCAAGATTAATATTTCCGTATGCAACCTTGCTATCACCATACATATATGCCTCATTCTTACCCTTGAATATCATGGAATCCTTTGCCGAATAATCCACTACATTATCAAGATCTACCATCTCTGTGCGAAATTTTGGCTTAGACACACTATCGCCCAAAATCGCCACATTAGGACGCCACTTACCCTTGTGCAAACTATCTGCAACTATTTTCGCAGAATCTACTACAATTGTAGTATCGGCATCATCAACGACTTGGATACGCTCATGGCGCTTCAATCCATATTTTTCATGAATCGAATCAAGCGACAATGTAGGTCTGCTTCCATAAGAAGAGAGAATACTGTCACGCAAATGCCTTCCTCGCACCGGAACCGGCAATTGCATCGAGTTGTCAGCAGGATTATCGTTGGCTATAGCAAGCAACGACGGTGATACTCCCACCAACGACACAAACGCAACAATAAAAAGTGTTATATATATGCAGCTATTTTTCAATGTAAAATTACCGAATTATGGTGCAAAAATACATAAATGAATCCATTGCACCATAATAAATGCTATAATTAAACATAAACCATAGCCACCCACTACATTTACCACACGTTTTTGCGATCATAAAACTCTCTTTATTCCACCTACCACCACATATATCACACTATAATTATGTGCGCGATTTACGCATTTCGCAAAAAAAATCGCAAAAAACTACACAAACACTTGCAAATACAGAAAAAAGTCGTACCTTTGCATCGCTTTCAACAAAGAAAGGGCGTTTAGCTCAGCTGGTTCAGAGCATCTGCCTTACAAGCAGAGGGTCGGCGGTTCGAATCCGTCAACGCCCACAAAGCCGTCAAATTTTTGGCGGCTTTTTTCATATCTATACCCTACTCATTCTGGATCAGCCGATAAATACGATTATTTGATATTTTTTTATGAATATCTTTGCTTTATGAAAACAGATGAAATATCATAATTTATTCGTTATTAACAATTATTTATACAAAAAAATATCAACACTCGGAATAAAGCAATAACTTTATGCCGTTTTATTCTTTAGAATAGAATTTTTTAAACCTATGAGATTAAATTTACAGCTTTGAATTACAATCCATGAAAAAATGATTAAAAACATAGAACACTGAAAAACAAACCCTAAACAATAATATTAAACTAATTAACTAAATCAACCATTATGAAAAAAAAGTTACTATTAGTAGCATTTACGCTATTCACACTATTCGGCTTAGCCTCGCAGGCAAATGCCGTCAATCCGGTTCTCACTCAGAAATGGAGTATTAAATCGGGACTTCCAACCGAAACTAACGCTCGCCAAGCAACTCTTATAAATGGTAAATTCTATATTCAAAACAGAGTGGATAAGCAAATTGAGATATGGACTGAAGCTGGAAAATCAGAAACAACAATTCCATCAGGAGCAGGAGCAGCAATTACAAGTGATGATGCAGGTAATATTATAACGTCATTGATTGCTGTAGGTAGCACTTTTCCAGGTAAATGGTCTAAAGACCTCAAAATTATTCCTGCAGATGGAAGTACTCCTATCGATATTGATATCAACTTTGACTTTGATGGATTCACTGGAGGTCGTGCCGACTATTTTGGGCATGTCAAAGGCAATGTAATGGACGAAACCACAGGAGGAGTTTTATATATTTGTTTCAGTACGAAAAACACCATTATTTCAATACCAATAAAGGGAGGAGCACAAGATTTGAATAACACTACTAAGTTATCATCGTCTATTACATTTGATGCAACCTCTCTTGCATACCCTTATGGTGATGATTTAATAGTACACAAACGTGATGAAGCAAGTATAACTAAAGCTAATATTTCCCAAGATCCCATATTAGAAGAAACACTTACCACCCCTGGTAAGAACACATTTGGGGGAAGTAGTGTATTTTCTTTAGACGGACGCGATTTCATCATCTATAATGTAATGGGAGGAGCAGCACTAACATACGTTGATGGATTTGCAATTGCTGATCTTGCCACAGGTGAAGTTGTTGCTCAACACGATGCAGAAAACACAAATCGTTCTATCTCAGCAGTTGCTCAATGGATCTTTGCAGAAAAAATAAGCGAAACAGAAGCTATAATATATCAATATCACCCGGGTGGGATGATTGCTGCCTATTCTTTTGCAGTTCCTCCTATTTATCTTATCGGACAAACCGAAGATAACGGCAACGAATGGAATCCGACTAAGGGGACCACACTAAGTTATGCTGGAAACGATACTTACAGCGGTCGCATATTCTTCGGAAGTAAGGATATTCCTACTCCTGTATTTGCAATTTCCACCGTGTTAGCCGAAAATAATGATGGTGGCGGATGGAGTTATGTCAATTCCAACAGATATGGCGCATCTTCAAGCAATCCTACACTTAATCCTTTTAACGCCACAACCATAACAAAAGATCCCAACTATGGATTCACAATTGCATCTGGAACCTACGATGTAACTGTAGACATGACCGCAAAAACAATTAATTGCGTGCCTGTGCTATATATTATGGGCACAACCGATATAACTAACTATACTTGGGCGCCCGACAATGGAGCCGAATTCACATATAATGGTAGCGGAACATATACATTAAGAGATGTATTAATAACTCGTGCTGAGGGACATAAAATAAGGGGTAATTTTGCAATCACCAATTGTTTGAACGCAGATTGGGATATTACTAATGCTTATCGTTACGGTCCTATAACGGATCTTTCTATTATTGACCAAAACCTAACAGATTTGACTAAGGCAAATACTTCATATCAAGCAAAAGGTGGTACATACAATATCAATATAGATATGAACACCAAAAAAATATCCATAACTTCACTTGACGATCCCGATGCTATACCTGGAAAATTATATATCATTGGCAATATTGACGGCGTGACACCGAAAGCAGATGCGACTGATTATTTCAACCCAAGTAGCTATACCAAATATTTGGAACTTAACGCTTCCGGCAACTACGATGGTTATGCATCAGGTATAGACAATTGTCTATTCTCATTGAGCACAGATGTGTCTATCTCCGAAAATGATTGGACAGGGTTCAACGAAGGACGTCTTGGAGCTGAAACAGATCAGCTACTATTATCAGTGGGCGACACAGGATTTCCACTCACACCGAAAGGCACAAATTCATTCAAATTGCCTACCACTAACAAAACTCGCATCACCGTTTCACCCTCAAAGAATCTAATCTCCATCGGACACACTACCGGAACAGAAACTATCGACACCGAAACAGGCGTGAAAGTAATTGCCGGCTATGGCGAAATCAACGTTATAGGCAATGTAAGCACAATTGAAGTTTACTCTGCTAATGGAACATTGATAAGCAAAGGTGAGCAAAACGTTAAATGCCAAGCAGGTCTTTACATCGTAAAATTCGATAATAAAGTAACAAAGGTTATAGTAAAATAGATAGATAAAAACACACTAAATGAAGCGGGACATTTCTTATGAGATGTTCCGCTTCTCATTTATACACCGGCAAAGCAATAATAGTCCAAATATGAGTACGTCTTTTGCTCGTATTAACTTACAATATTACCCTTAACACCATAAAATATCGGCTACACTCAAAACTGAATGTAGCCGATACTTATTCTCATATATTTTCTTACGACAGGAGTACTTACAAATATTTTTGAAGTTTAGATTCTAACTTTGTTGGGTCTTCAACGCGTTCCGACAATTCTCCCTTACGATTAATGATAAATGTCATAGGCAAACTTCCAACGTTATATGAAGCAAGATTTTTTGATTTTCCCCCTGCTCCATCATACACCGCGATCCATGGCAGATTGGCTGCGGCACTTTTCCACATTGCAATATCTGTGTCATAACCTATCTGATATATTTCCACACCTTTACCACTATTCCTTGTGTAAATATCCGAAAGCATTTTATTGAATGCCGGCGATTGGTCAGCACCATATACCGTGAAATTCAATATCACCACATCCCCTTTTGATGCCACCGTGCGAAGATCCCTCTCCTTACCCTTCGCATCTTGTAATTTAATATCGATTATCTGAGCTTCGTCTACATACATTGTGTCGGCACGCAAAGATGGTGAAGCAATACGATGCAATTTTTGTCCTTCAAGCACCATAGCTACCAGATATTCTGTGCGAGGATCATTCGGTTTATAAGTATTGTAGGCATTTGCCACTGCACCTATTATCTTCAAGTCGCGTGAATTTTGAGGGTCAAAAACAGGATCATCACCTATATGCTTATTTATTATATAATATGCCACTATACTACTTGGGTCGGCAAGTATCTGTTCCGATAATCCACGCTTAAACGCTTCTATATCAGCACTCCCTCCCTCTGCTATTGCGCGAGCCTTTCGATCTATTTCCATGATCTTTTCAGCTTTTTCGCTACCATTCACCGTGTAATCCACACCAAATGCTTTCCCCTTTGATTCTATTGTGATATGCTCCAAGCTATCTATAGGAAAATACACTGACTTGCCATCATACGATATACGATAAATTTCAGGAGAACGAGGAGCTTGATGTGCCATTTTAAAATCTCCGTTATCCGAAGTCCTTACAGAGTCGATTATAAGCCATCTACCATTTACTGAGGTCTCTAAAACCACCGTTTTATTATCTGCACCCTCAATGTTGCCATCAACCTTAAATTCATTCCCCGACCCACACGAGCACAATGCAAGTGCAGTTGCTATAGTAGCAAATATATCTTTTCTCATCACAATAATATAATTTTAATTTTTGTGTAAAGATACGGCAAACGAGAGAAATAACAAAGAGAAAACTTGTTTTCACCTTTGGGATTTCCGAGTGCAGCTTTATCTTATCTAAAGATACGGCAAACGAGAGAAATAACAAAGAGAAAACTTGTTTTCACCTTTGGGATTTCCGAGTGCAGCTTTATCTTATCTAAAGATACGGCAAACGAGAGAAATAACAAAGAGAAAATTTGTTTTCACCTTTGGGATTTCTGAGTGCAGCTTTATCTTATCTAAAACTATGGCAATCGGTCGAATGAATATCCCAAATCGAGTAAATAGGATATTATTTCATCAAGTCTGTTATAAAGTTTATCTTCACGAAGTGCATCAGTACCGGGATGAACGAGAATTATTGCTCCGCTCAATCCTTTCGTTCGTTCAAAATCATATAACTCATCTATCAACTCCTGCGAGGATTTATAATTTCTCATTATGGGTGTAGTGTAATCGGCTGATACTGTAATTCCTGGTGTAAAATTCACCACTTCCACTCCAAAAGATTCAATTGCTTCCCTATGCTCGCTCTTACACCATTCGTATGGGGGCAGAAAATACCTCATTTGATTTGACGAAATGCCATACTTAGCAAATTCTGCCACATTACGCATGTAGTCATTCTTCACACTGTCGGTAGTTACCAACGATACAGATGGCGTACCCCATGACGCATACAATATATGCCTATCTGAATGGCAGCCAACATAATGATTTTCGTTTATTATCCTCTCAATAATTGATTTACGCTCTTTCTCTCTCAGAAAATTTCCAGTCAAGAAAAACGACCCCTTCAAATTCCGTTTTTTCAACACATCCAATATCAGGGAGGTCCCTTCATACGTGGAGTCGGCAGAGAATATTAGATAAACGGTTTTATTTTTCTCTGCCAACCGCACTGTTACTCCTTCGGAATCAAATTCCCTTCCTAATTTTTTTTTTGGCTATTACCAAGTTTCTCCATTGTTGAAAGATAGAAACTTAGGCTTGCTGTCCCATCCATGGTGGGTTCGTTTGACGAATAATCACCCGGATCATCATGATACACTGCTACTCCATTTTGCAACACCGGGTATTCATCTCCAAATCTCAGATGAATGCCACGCAATGTTTCATATCGTTCGCGGTTTATAGGACCATCTACCAATCCACCGAATGGCACATCATGCATAAGTTCAAACACGAATGAATGTGGTCGCACCGGAGAGTCTCCATTTTCCGGCAATCCGCATATCATCGAAGTACCCCATGGATTGCAACCAAACAACCAATCACGAAGCGATGCCTCCATCTCTTCATAACTATTATCTCCGGTAACATCTTGATATAATCGAGCCTGTGTTATTGCGGCAGCCACAAGATTATTAGAACACCACACAAACGGTACTCCGTTGTAGAATGGATCTTTGCTCTCGCGGGCACGTTTTGCTATTGCATCAAGTCCCATTTTCATATAACCGGAATATTTATTTTTTATATCATCATTGGTGGCTTTGGCAAGATAAAAATGCCCCAGATTCACAAACGGATAGAATTGATAGTGACGCGCACGTCCAAGCTCCATCCATGGAGTTACCTCTTCCAATTGCCCCCAATAGTCAGCCTTTTTCATCCAATCGCTATTGCCACTAAGCGCATATTTCACACTTGCAGCAAGTTCCATATCATCTACCCAGTTGTCCTCCTCATAAAAATATGGCGACACGGTACATGCTGTCTGGTTGTTTCCCGGATATTTTTCACCATATCGATATGCCGGTTCCGATTTGGAGTCGAGCAATGCGCTAAAAGTCGGATCTATATCCTTGAATATATCACTTCCCAGCGCAAATGCCGATGCAAACTTTGCTGCACTCGACGATACTCCGGTCGATCTGTTTTTATGCTCGCGCAATCCTTGTGGCTTGCCTGTTACCGTATATACCGGACGACCCACACCCTTGCCATAGCCGTAATCTATATAATCACGCGATGGAATACGCATCCCGGCATGATCGCGGTCATCAGCTATCTGATTGAACATCAATGTTGAATCCGGATTCATTCTCACCATCCACTCAAGCCCCCAACGAGCTTCATCGAGAATATCAGGAATACCGTTTGATCCCGGTTTTCCGTCAGCTAAATGTTTATCTTTGAAAATCGATTTATCAGGTGTCTGCTGCCATGCAAAAAGCATCTGGAATGTAGCATTGGCTGATGTGGTGAGATATTGAAGATAATCGGAAGCATCATGCCACCCTCCTAACACATCCACTTTTTTACCTTCGAGGGTAGGATGATCTACTACATATCCGTCATGTTGATGACACAAGGTATCGAGATATGGATTATATCCACATCTTTGCTGACGCATATATTTCAACAGAAAATCGGCACTCCCTTCATACACCGTTGGATTTATCTTAAATTTTGGCGACTTCACGCCATTGCATTCCACATAATATTCACCGTTTTTAGTGAGTTTGCTGAAGTTTAGGCGCATTGCATCTTTAAGGCCCCAACGCTCGGCATTGGCAACTTCAGTAGTTCCTTCAAATGCCACCTTTCCTGTGGTGACATCATATACTTTAAACTTTGATGGCTTGGCACTCTCTGCCGATATATATACAGCCACTTTTGAGCTTACGGGTAAATATCCCAATTGATTCACTCTCACCCATGAGGACGAAGCACAATATGCGCTCATAGCACATATTAGCATTAAACAGATTGTTAGAAGTAGTCGTTTCATTGTATATTTTTATGTAGAGGGTTAATTCTCTGGGGGTTATTTAATATAATTGCTTATTTACTATCTCATCAAAGAGTAGTGCTATCTTATCGGTCACATCACCAATATATCTTGCACCCTTTTCGGCTGTAGATTTACCGGGAAATCCAACTCCGGTATCTTGAGTGCTATGCTTCCAATTACGTGGAGTCCACCCTACTTTGTTATTTAGCGATTCGATGTTAAATTGTCGGGAAATCCCCTTTCCTGCCTGTGCAAGATTTACAAGTTCCGGTCTATAGTGCATCATCACACTCGTCTCCTGCTCTCCGGCATGATCATCAAAATCCTCATCAAAATAGCCTTTGCGAGGTATTATCGAGTACCACTCACATAGTACTATAAACATCTGCGGGTATCGTATACTCATATCTCGAAGCATTGGTTTGAAACTATTCCCTCCATGCCCATTCAACACTATGAGTTTATTAAATCCCTGCGCTATCAATGATTCCACAATATCGGTAAGCACCGCTTTTTGTGTCTCTAATTTCGTATGTATGCAAAACGGCAATTCCACTTGTCCCGGATTTTGCGCTCCTAAAGGTATCGGGGGGAGTACCATCCCCCTGATTCCGAATTTACTCCATGCCTTTTCCACCGCATCCACCGCAATATCGTGTGAAAGGATACAATCGGTAAGATATGGCAGGTGATAATTATGAGGCTCCGTAGCACCCCACGGTAGCACTACGTAAGAATAATCAATATCCTTTACATTTCCGTAATTCTCCTTCATCAAATCTATATGATGCATATCTTCTTGGCTCATGAATCTCCTGATTTATTAAGATTAAATTATACTATATCTTCGATACTCGTGTCTTATATTCATTGAGACACGCATCAAGACGCTCATGTGCTGTTGTGTCTCCGGGCACATTGTGCGATGGATGAATATATAATTTCACTCCGCGTTCTGCCAATATTTCGGCTACTGTGGTGATAGTGAGCCACACTAATGTTACAAAAGCATGAGTAGAAAGCGGACCTACTTTATCTTGATGATTTTTAAGCACCACCGATGCATCTACTACAGGAACACATGAATCAACCACAATGTCGGCTATTTCAAATATTGTTTTTCCACTTGGGTGACGCGTTACTTTACCCTTGGCTTCGGCTGCCGATCCATATACGATTACTGTCATTCCTAACTCTTTGGCGCGAAGTGCCACATCGATATTCACATTATTGATACCGGTATGCGAAAATATCCACATGCAATCGTTCTTGTCAAAGTTATACTGCTTCATGATCGCATTTCCATAACCCTCACAACGTTCCAAGAATAAGAATTGATGAATACCCATCTGTCCTGTTATTCCGGTAAAGAATGTCATAGGAAGCTCTACAATTGGATGAAATCCTACAAAGCTACCGATACGTGGATACATTTCCTCTACAGGAATTGTAGCGTGTCCGCAACCGAATGTATGAACCCAGTTATTCTTTTCTATACTGTTTGCCATTGCGGTAGCAGCTTTTTTTATGTTTTCAAGTTGAGTATCCTCAATCTTCTGCATAATTCCACGGGCATTTGCCAACCATTCTAATGCTAACATAATTTTAAATGTGTTTTGTGTTAATAATTGATTTATTTGATAATATGATTATTGTCTGAATTGTTACCAATGTTATGATATAAAATGGGAAGGATCCTATCCCTATATAATTACTCATTTGTCCCATCCCATATACCGAGAGTGATGTGCCTATCTGCGCTATAAACATTGCAAGCCCCATTGCCGTTCCTGTCATTTCCTTGAAATATGTACCCAGAATCCCTACTATCACCGGGAATCCCGATGCAAGACCAAGTCCTATTATCATCATAGCAGCATAGGTAATTATATAACTATAGTCCATTGCCCATATAAGTATGCACGCACCTCCACCGATCAAAAGCAAGCTCCCGATTAATATCGCCACGTTATCAAGCACCCGGTCGATAACCGGAAGTAACAACCTACCCAGCGTAAGCCCAACCACCATCATTGTGAGCGAAAACATTACTTGTGGTTCGGTAATAGATGAGACATCGGTCAGATACGAGGTTGTCCAATTATTTACTACCCCCTCAAGGGCGCACTCAAAAAACAAACAGGCACTTAATATCAACATCAAAGGCTGTTTGGTGAGCTGAAGCATCTTTTTTACAGGTATGCCACCGCTATATTGTGCAGCTGGAAAGCGTATCAGGAAGAAATAAACCACGCTTGTAGCTATCACTACACCCGACCATTGTATTATAGTTTCAAATGAATATATCTCCATAAGCACCCCCAACAATGTCGGGATCACTAATGCTCCTACTCCAAAACATGAGCCGAGTATCCCAAGCCATGCAATTCGATTTTTGTCATCGCTTATCTCCGATACAAGTGAATTTGTACATCCACTCAACATTCCGCCTCCGAACCCTATCACAAATGAGCTACACCATAATGCCGCAAGACTAGGAAAGAAAGCTAACCCTTCAAATCCCAATGCACACATTAATATGCTTATTATTATGAGCGAACGATATCCGAATCTATCTACAATCGGACCGAAAATCAACGATCCGATAATCACACCCACAGGAATCGCAGTCACCAACGATGCAGTTTGTTCAGCCGAAAATTGATATTTAGCGGTGAGTAACGGAAGCATAGCCCCCATCACCAGGAATGCTACTCCAAAGAAAAACATCCCGATACACGCGCCTACAAATACTCGTAACTTGTTGTACATCTTCTTATTTAGTATTTTGTTTTGAAAGCAATGCCGAATATCCTGCGCCATATAATCCGGCACGTCCTCCGAGCACAGATTTCTCAAATGTAGTTTGTTTTATTGCAATCGGTTGCGCCCATCTCGCTGCCTCATTCCGAATGCGATCTAATAGCTGGGATGCAAGTCCAAATACCCCTCCACCCCATATTATTTTTTCAGGATTAAGAAGACTTATTAGATTGGCTGATGCCATTGCCCACATTATCACTGCCTTTCCTATCACAAATTTTGCCAAAGA
Source organism: uncultured Muribaculaceae bacterium (assembly GCA_964646495.1). Lineage (GTDB taxonomy): Bacteria > Bacteroidota > Bacteroidia > Bacteroidales > Muribaculaceae > HGM05232. The sequence continues at coordinate 16,931 of CAZYEO010000007.1, read as the reverse complement.
ATCACCCCTTTCATATGCTAAAAAAACATCCTTTGTAGTTATTTTTTCTGCATCGACCGAATACAACATGCTCTCCTTGAAAAGCATCCCTTCTCGTAATATTTTTTTAGTTTGACGGGCAATGCCACTACCGGATGCATAGCTTTCCAAGCAGCCATATCGCTCATATTCATCAAAATACGGAGTTTCGAGTGCAAGCCAACCTGCAGCCCCTGCCACATCGCCATGTCCATGCACCACTTTTCCATCTACCAATATCCCAATCCCTACTCCTGTCCCTACAGCTATGAATATAGCATTTTGAGCACCCTGTGCTGCCCCTTTCCAAGCCTCGCCAAGAATATAACTCGTTCGATCGCTCTCTACGGTAACTAATATATCGGGACGCAAGAGATGATTTTCAATCTCTTTCTGTAGTGGATATGCTTCCCAGCCATCAATGTTGGGAGCCCATACAAGATTCGACTTTCTATCTGCAATGCCGGGCACACAGATACCAAGCGCATTTATCTCTTTTTCAATATTAGGCATTTGCCCAAGCAGATCGTCGATTATATCACACACCAATTTACCCACTTCACCACCTTTCCTATTTTCGAGTAGCGATGCAGATTCGCATAGTATATTTCCATCTTCATTAAAGATGGCGCCTAATATCTTTGTTCCCCCTAAGTCGATGCCGATTACTGCCATGGTTGCGATTTTTAGATGTTGGTTAAGTGTTTAATGGTAGTTGTCTGTTGCAAATATATAATAGATTATTTAATGAAACAAATAAAAATGCCATTTATTAATGATATTACATACTATTTTATTTTTATTAATCGCGATTTTACACGCAAAAATTCCCCAAAACCATATATAGCATTATCATTTTTTCTTTTATACTTTATTTTTCAGCACTTTACATTATCTTTGACATAAATATATTTAATATTATTTTTTGTTTTTTATCCCTATAGAATACTAAATTAATACCATTACTATCAAATATTTCATCAAATATAGAATATCTCCACCAGAATACCAAACGCCATTTTATTAGGATAAAAATGGTATATGTTTACCATCATTAAATTATGTCATTCTTTACTATAACAATAAATATCTGAATATTTATTATTTACTTTGCAAAAAAATAATTATTATATTACCACAGTGATACTTATAGCACAAAGTAGCTCTTCAAAAACCGAATGGGCGGTTGTTGATAATCATAAAATAGTAGAAACCTGTTTTACCGATGGTATAAATCCATACTTCCAGCAACGCATTGATATTAGTAGAATCATAAGATTACAACTACCGGAATCTTTTTTCTCTTACAAATTTTCCAAAATATATTTTTACGGCGTAGGCTGCAACACCGAGAAAGCATGCTACAGCATAAAATCACCTTTAGAAACTCAACTTAAAGCACCTGCAATCGTATCTTCACACCTACTGGGTAGTTCGCGGGCACTCTTTGGAGAGGAGGAAGGAATTATTTGTATTCTCGAAACGGAATCAAGCTCCGGAAAATACGATGGAAAGGCAATCACTCGCTATGTTAAATCAATCGGTTACATATTGGGAGATGAGGGGAGTGCCGCATCTCTCGGCAAACGTTTTCTCGCCGATTGCCTGCAATCAATCGCACCACGAGAGCTAATTGAAGCATTTTATATACACAATAAAATCACACAAGATGAAATAACCGACTATGTGTACCTCAAACCATTGCCACACAAAATACTTGCTCTAATATCATACTTTATATACGAAAACATTGAAAATCCATATATCCACAATCTTGTGGCTCAAGATATGGAGCGATTTCTCAAACGCAACATCCTGCAATACGAAGACTTTCAAAATCTTCCCATACGCTTCGTAGGCACAACATCTAAAATGTATTCGGCAGTAATAAGGAGTACAGCACAAAAACTGGGCATCTACATCGATAAAATAGTAGAAAGTCCAATCCCCGGACTCGCAAAATACCACCAATAGTCTCCACAAAGAGTATTTATATCATACAAAAAAATGTATCAAATCGCACTATGGCAATCCGATACATTATAATTATTCTCCGTAATTATCGCTTATTGCGAAGCGATTTTTTAATATTCCACTTTGTCCTCCTTCGAGCTCCATGCCTCAAATGCTTTAATAGCATGGTCGGGTAGCAATGTTTCGGATGGTAACTTTCTATCAGATGGCTTCAAGTTTATTTCATCATATATAAATGAGTCGTCAAAACCTATGTTTTTTGCATCTGTCTTATTATTTCCATAATACATTTTATCCAATCGCGCCCAGTATATAGCACCCAAACACATTGGACATGGCTCGCACGATGTATATATTTCACAACCACTCAAATTGAATGTACCCAACTTTGCCGAGGCTGCACGTATCGCACTCACTTCGGCATGAGCCGTAGGATCGCAAGAAGATGTAACTCTATTCACTCCTGTAGCTATAATCTCTCCATCTTTGGCTATAACAGCGCCAAACGGCCCTCCTCCATTTTCAATATTCTCTTTAGAAAGATCGATGGCTTTCTGCATCAGTTCTTCTTTAGTCATAACTTATGATTTAATTTTTCGTGTTCAAAGATATATTTTTTATTCTTAAATACCCAACCCCATTCACGATTTATTTTTTTGGCTAACCTCTAAAATAATATTAACAGCATAATTTGACGATAGAAAACCGATTTTACTCAAAAAAAATAAGACTGCCTACACATGGTGTAGACAGCCTATATCCTTTTTATTGATTGACAATACTTGACAATCGCGCCAGTGTCGGATTCTCAGCTATTATCATTCCCGATGGATCGATAAGAACCGATTTCAACCCACGATCAAGATGATATTTCTCATAAATCTTTGATTTAGTGAAATTTTGATCGTAAAATTGTGTAGTTGTATTTAGATTGTCTTGTTCCACAAGCGCACCATAAAGCGATGCGTCACGGTCATAATTAATACCTACCAGATCAATCTTGCTATTATTTTGCTCTGCATATCGGAAATATTCCATATTATTGATTCTTGATTTTGCGTCCCAAGACGACCAAAACGAGAGCAACACATATTTCCCTTTCATCCCTTGTATAGATACCGTAGTATCATTATTTGTCAAAGAAAAAGCAGGAGCCATACGCCCCACTGTTCCATCCGGAACCGATCCGGAATAGGAGGAAGAGAAAACAAATAGCAAAACAACAGACACAATTAATAATATTGGTTTATTCATCTGTTTGTTTTCAAATTCATACTCAAGAATAATATTTACACTATACGCAGCTTATATTATTCCCCGCCGATTTTCGGCTTTTTTATATCTATATTTGCGAAACTCTTTTCGCCAGATACTTCTAAAAACACTGCAAAGATAGCAAATGTTTTTTTATCTCACAAATCATGCGCTGCACCCCTACATCATAAACACCTATCAATATGATACTTACAAGAATTAAGGCAAGCGATATTTAACACAGTATGTTAAATTAGTAATTTCTCTTAACCTAATCAGTTAAAAGCCAAAAACCCTTTACCAACAAGGGCTGAACTACCCTCAATCATCTCGGTGACTTTAACTATCAAAATCCGATAAAAGTACATTTTTGGAGTGTTATTAATAAAAATATTATTACATTTGACATTCAATATGAATTATCATTAACAATTATGACAGAAACAAAAGCGGAATTAGAATTAATACTTATCAACATATCGGGGCAAGACCGTCCTGGAGTTACATCGGCACTAACAGAAATATTAGCCAAATACGATGCGCAAATCCTTGACATCGGTCAAGCCGACATTCACCACACTCTCGCTCTTGGTATCCTTTTCAAAACCAGCAGCGATGTTTCAGGCGATATTCTTAAAGAGTTGCTCTTTAAGGCGTATGAAATGAATGTGAAGATTCGGTTCTCGCCAATTGGGGTAGATGAATACACCGAATGGGTAGGATTGCAAGGCAAAAACAGATATATCATTACAATTCTTGGACGAAAGCTCACAGCCAGACAGATGGCTTCGGTTACAAAAATAATCAGCCAACAGGGACTCAATATTGATGGTATTCAACGCCTCACAGGGCGTATGCCTATCATCGAAAAGGAAATGCCACAATCGAAATCTTGCGTAGAATTTTCAGTGCGCGGAAATCCTATCGATCGCGATAAAATGCAACTTGATTTCATGAATCTTGCTAATAATTTAGGATTCGATATTTCCCTACAAGAAGATACTATGTATCGACGTTGTCGCCGACTGGTATGCTTCGATATGGATTCCACTCTTATCGAAACCGAGGTTATCGATGAACTCGCGGTGCGTGCAGGCGTTGGCGATAAAGTAAAAGCAATCACCGAGGCTGCAATGCGTGGAGAAATAGACTTCAACGAGAGTTTTAAAGAACGTGTGGCACTACTCGAAGGACTCGATGAAAGTGTACTCAAAGAGATTGCCGAAACTCTTCCCATTACAGAAGGGGTGGAACGCATGATGGAAGTATTGAAACGCGCCGGATACAAAACTGCCATACTTTCGGGGGGATTCACCTATTTCGGAAATTATCTCAAGCAAAAATTCGGATTTGATTATATATATGCCAATGAACTTGAGATTATCGACGGAAAGCTCACAGGGAAATATCTCGGAGACATTGTAAACGGTGTAAAAAAAGCTGAATTACTCAAGCTCCTCGCACAAGTTGAAAACGTAAACATAGCCCAAACAATAGCCGTGGGAGATGGAGCAAACGACCTCCCAATGCTATCTACTGCGGGGCTGGGAATAGCATTCCACGCAAAACCTAAAGTAAAAGCTAATGCAGGGCAAAGCATTTCAACTATAGGAATAGATGGAGTATTATACTTTATCGGATTCAAAGATTCTTTCATTTCAGACAGTAATCAGAATCTTATCGGCAACGAACATTAAAAAAAACATGCAAATTTTATGAAGAAAGTGGTATTAGCTTGTGCAGCTGCATTAATTTCAGTCAGCACAATGGCTCAATCGGTTGGATTAGTACTCAGTGGAGGTGGTGCTAAAGGAATTGCACATATTGGCGTAATAAAAGCTCTCGAGGACAACAATATCCCTATCGATTATATCACAGGAACTTCAATGGGGGCAATTGTTGGGGGGCTATATGCCGCCGGCTACAGCCCTGATGAAATGATGGCAATGCTCCTTTCAAAGAGTTTCGCTTACTGGTCTACAGGACAGATAGACGAAAACCTCGTCTATTATTTCACCAAGCCGGCTCCCACTCCTGCCATAATGAATTTTAACCTTTCGGTTAATGATTCATCCAAGATTACCGCCAATATTCTACCCAAAAGTCTTATAAATCCGCTCCCTATGAGCTTTGCTTTTATGGAGCTTTTTGCCCCATATACGGCTCAATGCGGAGGGGATTTCAATAAATTGTTCGTACCATTCAGATGCGTTGCATCCGATGTATATCAAAAGCACAAAATCGTATGCGCATCAGGACATTTGGGAAACGCCATAAGGGCATCCATGAGTTTCCCAATTGTATTTAAACCGATTGATCTCGATGGAGTTCCGGCATTCGATGGGGGCATATACGACAATTTCCCGGTTGATGTCATGGAGAGCGATTTTGCACCAGATTTTATTTTGGGGGTAAATGTCGGTGAAGGTGCGGCAAAGCCTGACACTTCCAACCCTATTCAGCAGATAGAAGCAATGATAATGCAACCGCAAGAGGACTCGATACCTGCCAATAGAGGTATTAAAATTGGGCTGAATCTGCAACAATTCGGACTACTCGATTTCCCTAAAGCTAATGCAATATATCAGATTGGATACGATAAAGCAATCTCTATGATGGATTCGATAAAGAGTCGCATTAATTCGCGCACACCAATAGAATCGCGCACAATTCGTCGCAATATTTTCAAGAGCAACACCCCATATCTCCAATTTGACACAATTACTGTGTCGGGGGCTTCTTCTGAGCAAAACGAATATATACGCTATCTTTTCGAATCACACAAAAAGAATAAAGACACCATATCGGTACAAGAAGCTAAAATTGCATACTACCGCGCGATTTCATCCAACCATATCACAAACTTATTGCCCACTGCCACTTATAATTCCCACAACGGATTATTCGACCTCGACATAAAAGCCGATGTCAAAAATAATATTTCGGTTGGAATTGGAGGATACATATCTTCATCCACAAATAGTATGATATATGCTGGGGTTAAGTATAGCACACTAAGTTTCAACTCTCTCGAAGCAAGCATTGGCGGCTGGATAGGACAATCGCTATATGCCGGAAAAATGAATGCCCGAATTGCTCTTCTTCTCGGCACACCTACCGAAATAGGGATAGAAGGTGTAATGCAGCGACAGAGCTATTCTCAAAACGACAATCTATTCTTCTCTAATGATGTTCCTACATTTGTAATCAACCACGATAATTTCATACGTTTGAAATATGGTGTAGCTATGGGACGAAAGGCTAAATTTGAAGTCAGCTTGGGATATGGCTATCTCAAAGATTATTTCTACCCCAACAATGTAATTGATTATTCCAAAACCAGACAAGATGAGGCTGAATACAATATGGGGCAAGTAAGGGCTTCTATCGAAATGAACTCGCTCGATAATCAGATGTACCCCACATTAGGGTCTTCTCTCAAAGTTGTGGGAATGGGTGTATATGGAAGCAACTCATACATGCCACAAGGGGATGCCAATAAATCATCATCGCACAATCACGGATGGGTACAACTCGAATGTGAAGCATCCAAATATTGGAATCTGAACAAAAAATTCACTCTCGGAGCAAAATTTGATGTTTTAGCATCTACACGCCAATTACTACACACCTACACCACATCAATAGTGCAGGCGCCTGCCTTCTCTCCCACTCCGGCTACCAAAAATTATTTTAACCCTGCTTTTAGAGCCAACTCTTTTGCTGCGGTCGGAGCAGTCCCAATATGGAAAATAATCGACAATTTCCACCTTCGCTCTGAACTATATCTATTTATGCCCTTCCAGAAAATTTACGAAGGTAATGAATCCAAACCCTTCTACGACAAATGGTTTTCTAAAGCGGCATTCTTAGGTGAAATGTCATTGGTATATAATTTATCATTTGCATCGGTGAGTTTATATTGCAATTACCTCAGTTATCCTGCCAGAAATTGGAACGCAGGCATTAGTTTTGGTATGCTTATTATGCCACCTAAATTCCTCCGATAAGTCAAAATATACTCCTCTCCGATAAATAATATTTAAAAAATGTTTCATATATCCATAAATATGCAGCCTAAATTTTGAATGAGAACATTTATTCTATACTTTTATGCTGAATTATTACATCACAATAATAGTGAAAATGAACAAAACCGTAATTATTAATTTAATTGTCTTTATCTTGAGTGGTATATCATCATTTGCACAAGAGAAAACATCTACGCTTTTCCCTTATCCGCAAGTGCCTGACACCATTTCAACTCTCGAAAATCGTTCTAATTATTTTGTATCTCATTTCTGGGACAAATTCGACTTTGGAAAGCAGATTAAAGACATCGACAAGTTTGAAGAAGCGTTTAAGGACTATATCACTTTTTTTCAATATGCACATCGCACTGTGGTGCGTACTTCAATCAACGATTTAATGAATAAAGCTCAATCAAACACCAAGAACTTCACTACATTGGCTGAATTGGCTCAAAAAAATCTTTATGATGCCGGCGCATTTCTGAAAAGCGATGAAGCATATATGCTGTTTGCAACCAATATAATTAAATCTTCGAAGCTCAAAAAAATAGAAAAAGAGAGATACGAACGCCTTATAGTGAAAATCAATAGCAATCAGCAAGGTATGCCGGCTCCCTCATTTGAATATATCGACCTCAATGGTGATAAAAAATCTTTCAATGATCTTAATGCCGAAAATATACTTCTTTTCTTCAACGATCCCGAATGTGAAGACTGCTCCATTTCTCGTTTAAGATTGAGTACTAATGTTGCTATCAACAAACTTATCGACGATGGCAAGTTGATTATCGTGAGCATTTACCCCGGAAAATATTCAAAAGAATGGGCTGAAAAAGCACATACATATTCATCAAAATGGGTGATTGGAGCTTTTGAAGATGCCGACGAAATCTATGACCTTCGCATAATTCCGAATCTTTATTTTCTCGATAAGGACAAGAAAATTATCACCAAAAATATATCTGTCAACGATTTAATCGACTCTATTAACGGTTAATCACAACCATTATCAGCTTAAAGCGTTGATACAATACATTTTGGGTTTATTAAAATATATTACTACACTATACACCAAAATCCGGATGCATTATGAATAAATTCACAAAATACCTATTTTTGAATAGCGCAGGACACACCTACAGCAATCTATCACGCCTATTTATCCGATTGTTTGTTGGTATTATGTTCTTGCAATTCGGCATTAGGCAAATAATTCATTTCGATGTAATGCGCAATGCGTTTCCTCCTACACTTGGGATGGATAGCGAAACATCGCTTATTATTATGATTTGTATCGAAGTAATCTGTTCGGCAATGATAATGCTCGGGATACTCACCCGACTTGCCACAGTGCCACCAATAATCTCTATGATTTTGGCTGAGATATATATTTTCATGAACACAACGGGAATGCCCTATGAGCTCCAATGGATGCAACCGGGATATTTACCTATTATGTTCCTCGGTATTTTCTTCTATCTGATTTTATCAGGACCCGGAAAAATATCATTCGATTACCTCATTTCACTGCATTTCCTCAACTACAGCAACGATGATTCCGAAGAGGAGGAACTCGACAAAGCATAATCATTTTTACAAGAACGAAGCAACATATTTAATATGAAAATCGCGGTTTTGATTTCTGGCGGCGTAGATAGTGCCGTAGTAGTACATAAACTGAAAGAAGAGGGGCACGATTTGCACCTCTTCTATATTCGTATCGGCATGGACAACGGCGAAGGCGACTGCTCAGCCGAGGAAGATATAGAAATGTGCTCACTCATAGCTCATAAATATGGGCTACCTCTCGAAATAGTTTCTCTACACGAAGAATATTGGGAAAACGTAATGCAATATGCCCTCACTACAGTGAAAGCAGGACTTACACCCAACCCCGATATGATGTGCAACAAAATGATTAAATTCGGTTATTTCGAACAACGCTGGGGCAAAGATTTCGACATCACAGCCACAGGACACTACGCCTCTACCGAAATTATCAATGGCACTAAATATCTCACCACTGCTGTCGATCCGGTAAAAGATCAAACAGATTTCCTCGCACAAATATCCTACGATCAATTAAAGCACCTTATATTCCCACTTGGGTCGATGCCTAAATGTGAAGTACGCGAAATTGCGCTTGCGGCAAATCTGCCAAATGCATTTCGCAAAGACAGCCAAGGAATATGCTTCCTCGGTAAGATTAACTACAACGACTTCATACGCCGTCATCTCGGCGAGAAGAAAGGCAACATTATTGAGCTTGAAACGGGGCGCAAACTCGGTGAGCATCACGGCTATTGGTTTCACACGATAGGACAACGTAAAGGACTGGGATTAAGCGGTGGTCCTTGGTATGTAGTGAAAAAAAACATTCAGGACAACGTAATATATGTGAGCGGAGGATACGACAACGAAAAGCAATATGGCAATCTTTTACACCTTGCCGAGATGCACTTTATTTCGGGCAACCCTTGGGCTGACAACCCCAACCCTGTGAATATTAAGTTTAAAAACAGGCACACTCCCGAATTTTTGAATGCCACATTCACACCTATGGGCGACAATGAATACATCATTGAATCCGAGAAAAAGGTACAAGGAATTGCTCCGGGGCAATTTGCAGTAATATACGATCATACCGGACACATCTGTTACGGAAGTGGGGTTATTACAGGACGGAAAATCGATTAATTCTTTATTAACTTCAACATCACCACAATGGAAAGGATAAAATTCAGAGTATATGGCATTACTTACAGTCAGGTACAAACTGGGGCTTATGCACTCATTCTTTCTCAGGAAGATGGGCCATATCGCATACCTATAGTTATCGGAATCCCCGAAGCGCAAAGCATAGCTGTAAAACTCGAAAACATTAACCCTTCGCGACCGGTGTGTCACGACCTTTTTGTGAAATTCTCTCACGGATTCGGCATTACTCTCGACGAAATTTTTATCTACAAATTCAAAGATGGTATTTTCTATTCCGAAATGAAATTCTCATCCGACGACCGACAAATTTCAGTCGATGCACGCACAAGCGATGCCATTGCCATTGCCATGCGCACAGATGCCCCGATCTACACCACTCGGGAGATTATGGAAACCACCGGCATAATGGTTAATGACGATGATGAAGACGACTCTCCTATTCCGGCGCCACAACCTAAACGCGAAATCAAGTTGGAAAACCTCGCAATTGAAGAATTGGAGAAAATGATGCAACGACACGCCGACAACGAAGAATATGAGCGTGCAGCCCATATAAAGGAGATTATAGCTCAAAAACTTGGCGCCAACAATAGAAACAATTAAAATAAAACATTACATTTGCAACCTTATTATTAATTAAAAAACAATCTTAAATCAATAATAATATATTATGTCAAATTTAAAATTTAGACTCATTGTTATGAACTTCCTTGAATTTGCAATCTGGGGAGCTTATCTCACGTCAATGGGTACATATCTCGCAGGGGCTGGAATGGCAAGCAAAATCGGTTGGTTTTATGCTATCCAAGGTGTTGTGTCTCTTTTCATGCCAGCTCTTATCGGTATCATTGCAGACCGTTGGATTCCGGCTCAAAAATTATTAGGCATTTGCCAGATTATTGCAGCTACATTTATGGCTGCCGCAGGATTCTATGCAATGGGAGCAGCAGATGCGGTGCAATTCACACCACTATTCTCACTCTACACCATTAGCGTAGCATTCTTCATGCCCACAATAGCACTATCTAATTCGGTGGCATACAACGGCTTGGAGAAAGCAGGACTCGATACTATAACCAATTTCCCACCTATAAGAATATTTGGAACGGTAGGTTTTATTTGCGCAATGATAAGCGTTGATCTACTTGGGTTTCAACGCGGATACAACCAATTCTTCGTATCAGCATTTTTAGGATTATTATTAGGGCTATATTCATTCACCCTACCACACTGCCCTGTTTCAAGAAATAAAACAGATAAAAGCATCGTTGATGCTTTGGGATTGAGGGCTTTTACACTATTCAAAAAACGCAAAATGGCGATATTTTTTATTTTCTCAATGCTTTTGGGTGTTTCTCTACAGATCACCAACGGATATGCAAATCCGTTTATCACAGCTTTTGAGCAAGTAAAAGAATATTCCGACACATTTGCCGTAAATCACGCCAACATACTAATATCGATCTCTCAAATATCCGAGACTCTATGTATTCTACTCATCCCATTCGCATTGAAACATTTCGGCATTAAACGTGTTATGCTCATTGCAATGGTAGCTTGGGTATTCAGATTCGGATTATTCGGTCTTGGCAACCCCGGTGATGGAGTATGGATGTTCATACTTTCAATGATTGTTTATGGTGTGGCTTTCGATTTCTTCAATATTTCCGGCTCTTTATTTGTTGATAATGAAACACCCAAGGAAATACGTTCAAGCGCACAAGGATTATTCATGATTATGACCAATGGTATCGGCGCTACAATTGGTACTCTTGGGGCACAAGCTGTAGTAGATGCCAAAGTATTTTCCCACACCACAATTACCGGTCAATTGGAAGGTTGGAGTACAACATGGCTCATTTTTGCCGGATATGCTCTAATAGTTGCTGTGCTATTTGCAATAATATTCAAAGACAACCAAAAAGGTACTAAGAAAGAAATTGCAGAAGCGCGTATTTCATCCGAAGAAATGCACTGATTAACAACAATAACTTATAATATATGCACCAATTCTTTGCTCCCGATATTCTCACCACGTCACAACTCCCAATCGAGGAGTCACAACATGCCGTGCGCGTGCTGCGACTTAATGCAGGCGATGAAATAGAGGTTACCGATGGCAAAGGTGGCAAATATAAATGTCGCATCACGATGGCTCATCAAAAGCATTGTGATGTAGAGATTATTGAATCGAAGCAATCCCTACCCCACTGGAAATGCAATATCGTAGTGGGGATTGCTCCGACAAAAAGCATGGATCGAATCGAATGGATGGCTGAAAAAACAACCGAAATGGGAATTGATAGAATAATTCCCTTAAAATGCCGCTATTCCGAGCGCAAAGAGATGAAAACAGAAAGATTGCAAAAAATTTTAGTTTCGGCAATGAAGCAATCTCTAAAATCATCCCTACCTATTTTGGATGAATTGACCCCAATAAAACAATTACTCGAAGCACCTTTTGACGGACAAAAATTCATTGCATACTGCGACCGAAATATCGACCGCAAGACCCTCGCACGAGAATACAAGCCGGGGCATAATATAATGATTCTTATCGGTCCCGAAGGAGATTTCAGCCCCGACGAAGTAAAAATAGCAATCGAAAACGGTTTTATTCCGGTGACTCTCGGCGAAAGCCGTTTGCGCACCGAGACAGCTGCAACCTTTGCTTGCGCAATGATACATTCCATTAACCAATCTCACAATATTGAATGATGATAAAATACTTGGAAACATCCAAACGTAACAACTTTTTCCTGCTCGCCGGTCCTTGTGTGATAGAGAGTGAAAAAATGGCTCTTGAAATAGCCGAAAAAATAGTTTCTGTCACAGCTCGTCTCGACATTCCTTACGTCTTTAAAGGGAGTTTCCGAAAGGCTAACCGATCTCGTATTGACTCATTCACAGGCATTGGCGATATTAAAGCTCTCGAAATACTTCGCAAAGTTCGCGACACTTACAACATTCCGGTAGTTACAGATATTCACACAGAAGCCGATGCGGCTATGGCTGCACAATATGTTGATATTCTGCAAATCCCGGCGTTTTTATGTCGCCAGACCGATTTATTGGTAGCTGCTGCGAAAACAGGAAAAATGGTAAACATCAAGAAAGGGCAATTTCTTGCTCCTGAAGCAATGAAATATGCTGTGGAAAAAGTACGCGGTATCGGAAACAATCAGGTATCAATTACCGAACGAGGCACTACATTTGGATATCAAGATCTCATAATTGACTATCGTGGCATTCCTACCATGAAAGAGGTTACGGGAGCTCCGGTAATTCTCGATGTAACTCACTCGTTGCAACAACCAAATCAGTCGCAAGGTGTGACTGGTGGATTACCTCATCTCATCGAAACTGTGGCACGTGCCGGAATCGCTTCAGGAGCCGACGGACTTTTTATCGAAACCCACCAAAATCCATCTGTAGCAATGTCGGACGGTGCTAATATGCTACAACTCGACAAAATTGAAGGATTGCTCGAACGCCTTTCTATTTTAAGAGATGCTATCAATACGATTAATAATCACTCTAAACTATAACTTTGAGATGAAATTCAAAAAATCACTTATGATCGGTCTGTGTGCTATCCCATTCCTTGGGGTGGCTCAATCGGTATCAAACCCCGTTATTGATGCTGTTATGGCTGCCTACGCCGAAGAGCTCGAAAAGACTCCCAACGATTATAACCTATTATTTGCAAGAGCAAATCAATATTTTCTCATGGGAGAATACCTAAAAGCGCTCAACGATCTCAACGAAGCGATGAAATATACTACGCGCGACGACAAAGCGGTGTTATTCGACGAATATATCCTGCGTGCCGAAATATACGAAAATCGTGGTGAAATGGAATTGGCTCTCGCCGACTTGATTGAAGCAAATAAAATAGACCCGACATCAATCGAAGCAATATATCGATTGGCTGAACTTAATTATGCCACCGGCAATTATGATAACGCCAAAATAGGCTACGAACAGATTCTTCGCATGGATCGTCTCAATTATCATGCAATGTATGGATTGGCACGTGTTGCCGTGAAACAAAATAATAATGGATTGGCGCGAGAATATTCCGACAATGCCATTAAACTATTCCCCACACAAGCAGACGTATTTGTTAATCGTGCCAATATTAATAAAATGCTCGATAAATACGATGCCGCAGCACACGATCTACTATCTGCGGTGAGTCTTGATTTTGAGAAATCAAATGCTCTACAAGAATTAGTGGATATGAGTAATTCTCATTATCTCGCTGTAATCAATTCTCTTGATGATGCCATTAAGGTAGCTCCAAATAGTGCTATACTTATCTATATTCGATCTATAATACAACTCGACCACAACAATTATGCAAAGGCTCTTACCGACATAAATCTCCTTATCGATAAGAATCTATTCACAAGCGCCAGCATATATGCAGATTGTGCCGAAGCTCTATATAACCTCGGAAAATACGATTTGGCGATGCAACGAGTAAATACAGCTATCATGCAAGATGCCACTCTTTACTCCTCTTTTATACTAAAATCAAATATTTTATCTGCTCTCAAAAAAGATAAAGATGCTCTCGATGTTATACAATCAGTACTCGAAGTAGAACCTAATGATATTGATGCTCTTATTGAAAAATCAATAATACTAACATCTCTTGGCGACTCTAAAAAAGTATTGCAACCTATTAATGATGCAATACTCAATAATCCCGAAAACACATACAGCTACATCGTGAGAGGTTGGATTCAAAACTCCTTGCTCAAAAACACATCGGCTGCCAAATCCGATTATCAACGTGTATTGACGATAACCGATGAAAATCGTGATGATCCTTATCGTGTATTTGCACTCCATTTTCTTGGACGAAATGCTGAAGCAAAGACATTAATGGAATCTATAATCGACAAGACAAATGAATCAAACGGAGAACTCCTATACTACGCCGCTGCCCTATATGCTCAATGTGGCGACATTGACCAAGCATTAAATTATGTAGAAGGAGCATTAGCCAATGGTTACGGAAGTTATCACAACCTCACTATGAGCAACACTGCCGGAATATCCATAGCCCCGTTACGCAAACTACCCGCATTCAAAGCACTTCTAACAAAATACAATAAGAATTTTGAATAATACCCTGCCATAAGATATAATACATAAGGAATCACACTTGCTGCATCTCTACAAAGCCACAAGTGTGATTCCTTAATTTTTTCATCAATTACTATGCTATTCAATTCAATTGAATTTCTAATATTCCTTCCCATAGTCTTTCTGCTTTATTGGTATGTATTCAAACGCCTCAAAGCTCAAAACCTATTTATAATAATAGCCAGCTATATATTCTATGGTTGGTTGAATTGGAGATTCTTAATATTAATAGTTTTCACTACGATATGTAGTTATTTTTGCGGATTACTTATTTACAAATTCAGAAATAGTGCCACACACTCCAAATCGGCTTATTACATATCGGCTCTTAATATTCTGATTAACCTTGGGATATTAGGAATATATAAATATTTCGATTTTTTCTCAAATAATTTCCGTATGTTAGCTCATTCCATTGGTATTGAGATTGACTCCGTGACCCTCGACCTAATATTACCCATCGGTATAAGTTTTTATACATTTCAAGCTCTTAGCTATACTATCGATGTATATCGTAGAAAGATTGAAGCCACACACAATGTGATTGCATTTTTTGCCTATTTGAGCTTTTTTCCTCAACTCGTGGCAGGACCTATTGAACGAGCTACAAACCTACTTCCACAATTCTTGAAACCTCGCACCTTTGACTATTCGGCAGCAGCTGACGGAATGCGGCAAATATTATGGGGACTTTTCAAAAAAATGGTAATTGCAGATAATTGTGCTGTAATTGTCAATTCTATTTGGGAAAACTACCAACACGAATCACGTATATCACTCATCGTTGGGGCTGTTTTATTTACATTCCAAATTTATGGAGATTTCTCCGGATATTCCGATATTGCAATCGGCACAGGGAGATTATTCGGAATAAAACTAATGCGTAATTTCAACTTCCCATATTTTTCAAGGGATATTGCCGAATTTTGGCGCAAATGGCATATATCGCTTACTACTTGGTTTCGCGATTATCTATATTACCCCTTAGGGGGTAGCAAAAAAGGAATTGCTAAAACATTTCGTAATACCATAATTATATTTGTTATCAGTGGATTCTGGCATGGTGCTGAATGGACTTTCATATCATGGGGAGCTTTCAATGCCTTATTATTTTTACCACTGTTGATCACCAACAGAAATCGTAGATACACCGATACTGTGGCTCAAAGTAAGGTATTGCCATCATTTAAAGAGTTTATTCAAATTCTTATCACATTTTCGTTGGTAGTAGTGGGATGGATATTTTTTAGATCTGCCGATATGACCGAAACATTCGGTTACTTTCATGGGATTCTATTCTCCGAAGCCACATATCACACTCCTTTCAACAAAAGCCTGTTTATATATATCATTTTCATGATCATTATGGAGTGGATTCATCGCGATAAGCAACATGGATTACAACTCAACTATAATGGGGTTTTCAAATATAAGACTACACGATTCATGTTTTACTTGATATTTTTTGTGTTCATTCTACTGTATGCCGGACGTTCAAGCTCATTTATTTATTTTCAATTCTAACCGGTTTTATGAAAAAATATATTATCAACATATCTGTATTCAGTTTGCTTGTCATTATCACATTGGCAGCATTGGAACTTTATGTAAGACAACTTAATAATCCATATAAAATAAAAGAAGAATGGGTCAATCAGCATCACAATGAATTAGAGATTTTGGTTTTAGGAAGCTCTCACTCATATTTTGGCATAAATCCGGAATATATGCCACCTAATACTTTCAATGCTGGAAATACCTCACAAGACTTAAAATATG
>CAZYEO010000006.1:0-33419 GCA_964646495.1 uncultured Muribaculaceae bacterium | reverse complement strand
GTAACCTTCTGATCCGTAGTCAGATGCTCTATTCAGTTGAGCCACGGAGCCGTTTAACTGAGTGCAAAGGTAAGCATTATTTCCGAATTTGCAAGCCTTTTAGGCTCTTTTTTTATGCTATAAAATGCTACTTTTTTGTACCCTTTTGTATATCAGCCTTTTAAAGTTTTATTCAAATCCGAAATATAATCAAGTAACTCTTCTCGTCCTCTTTTATCCTCGGAGGATGTGAGAAAAATAGGTGGCAATTCCTCCCAAGTAGCCAAAAGTGCCTCTTTATATTTCCCTATATTAGCCTTTCCTGTATTAGTACCCAACTTATCGAGCTTGGTAAATACTATGCTGAATGGTATTTCGTTTTCGCCTAACCAATCCATAAATTCCAAATCTATCTTTTGTGGAGCATGGCGCGAATCTATAAGCACAAAAAGATTTGTCATTTGAGGGCGTTCCAATATATAATCTTCGATTATTTCACGAATTTTTTCGCGTCCCTCTTTTCCTCGTTGTGCATATCCGTAACCCGGAAGATCGACGATATACCATTTATTATTGATAAGGAAATGATTTATTAACTGCGTTTTTCCCGGAGTAGATGAAGTCATAGCCAATTTATTATTTCCGGTAAGCATATTTATAAGTGAGGACTTCCCCACATTGCTTCGCCCAATAAAAGCATATTCCGGAATATCCGTAGCCGGGCATTTAGTAACATCGGAGTTGCTTATCTCAAATTCCGCTGATTTTATAATCATCTTATATCTTCCTTTCGCTTATTTAATTGTTATTACTTAGCAAAGTTAATCATTAACCGCAGAAAATCATTAATTTTGCCATAATAATACAACGATTTTAATGGATCAAGAGTTTGCATCATCACTGCTCGAAAATGCTGTGAATGAATTTTCAAAACTGCCCGGGATAGGACGTAAAAGTGCCCTACGTCTCGTATTGCATCTACTTCGCCAGAATGAGAACGTGGCAGTAAACTTTGGAGAGGCAATAATAAAGCTTCGCAAGGAAATACGCTATTGCACAGTGTGCCATAATATTTCAGAACATGATAAATGTCCAATATGCTCCAATCCTTCGCGAGACAGCTCTACTGTGTGTGTGGTTGAGAACGTTAAGGATGTGATGAGTATTGAAAACACTCATCAGCATCGGGGGTTGTATCATGTATTGGGCGGACTTATATCACCAATGGATGGAATTGGGCCTCAAGATATTGAGATCGAGAGTCTGGAACAACGTGCTAAAAATGGCAGCGTAAAAGAGGTGATATTAGCACTCAGTGCTACGATGGAGGGTGATACTACCAATTTCTATATTTTCCGTAAATTAGCCCCCTACGACATCAAAATAACGCTTCTGGCTCGTGGAGTGTCGGTAGGAAACGAAATCGAATATACCGATGAACTCACACTGGGGCGATCAATACTTAATCGTACACTTTTCAGCGACAGCTTTCAAAAGCCACAATAAGAACCAATCCACATATTCATAGAACAGAAACGGGGTCGCCATCATCGGCGACCCCGCTCGGTCTTAATTAAGTATTAAAAAAACTGCTTATTTTATAGCTTTAACGATAGTGTTGTCGTTAAATCTAAGAATATATAAGCCTTTTGCCAAATTCTGTGCACTTACAGTGTCATGTCCTGATTCTGATAGAGTTGTAGCACCTACGAGTTGTCCGGCAACGTTATAGATCTTCACACTCTTAATAGAAGAAGGATATGTGATATTGAAATCGCCACTTATTGTAGAAACTTTCACAGGGCTTACTGTTATTGCTCCTACACCACCTGTACCTTGTGTAACATTGAATTGTTTCACAGATCCAGGGACAGAAATAGTAAATGTAGTGCTGCGTCCGTCTACTCCTGCAGGAAGAGCTTCAGCTGTCAATTTCAAAGTTGCCAATCCTGTTGTTTCATCTTCTGAGGTAGAATATGTGAGCCATTCAGGAAGTGTTCCTGCATTCTCTTCTTCTATCGTCCAACCTGGTACTGTGTAATATGAATCAATTACGAAATCTTTTGATCCACCTTCGTTTGGAACACTGAATAGTGTATCGTCTGCTTCAAGCCATGTATATGCTAAATCAAGTCCGAAACAGAATGAAGTACAATATATGCCACTGTTGAATTTAACAAGATCAGTACTGTATAATTTTGGTGTTGTTTCACCATCCTTAGTTAAATTGAACTTTATATATGAATATACTTCATCATTATCATAATATCCTTTAGCCCATGTTGGGGAGAATGATTTTATCTTATCATTTTCAAACCCTGTCAATTCTGCATATATAGCTGAATCAATAGTTAATACAGCATCTTGTTCAAGACCGGTTACTGGGTCTTTTTCAATGAAAGTGAAATGAATCATTGTGTAATTTTCATTGCTACCTACTCCTGTTTGAGCAGTTGATGTAGCAATGGCATCACCAATACCATTTTCATCTACTTTGTAAAGTGTAAGTGTAACTTCAGCATCAGCTTCTGCAACTAAATAGCAAGGAACGTAAATACCATTCAAAGCATATGGATGTTCCGGTTTTTCAAAAAAGTTTGCCAACGACGTAACCTCCACTTTATCCTCTCCAGTAAGGCCAAACAATGATGTCCAATCTGCATCACTGCCTTTTCCAAAGAGATCGGAATATGTGAAACCACCCTTACCAGATCTATTTATATCGTAAGTACCAGCTAAGTAATCAACAACTGTTCCATCCTGATATTTTTCGCTATAGTAGTGACCTGCTTGCAAATAATTACCTATTTCATTTTCTTTTTGGAAACAATATACTGAATCAACTGCTCCCTGAGCAGATGCTTTTAATGTTGGCATTGCATACCAATTATATTGATAATTAGTAACAAGAGACAATTCGTTTGTAGTTAAGAATGAGCCTTCAGTAACCGGGCTTTCATAAGTCCATTCAAATGTTTCGGCTTCATCGTTCGACCAGTTTCTCCATTTACTATCAGTATATGCTGGACCGAGAATCATACTGCGATTAGGTTTATAAAAATCTGCAGATATTCCAACATGGAAAGAACCTTCAGGACGAATATAATATGCTTCAGGAGATGGAACAGCTAATTTTACAGCATCGATTGCAGCAGCCTCTGCTTTACCTCCGATAGATGTGTATCTGAAGGCTACCTTAATGGGTTTACCCACATATTTATCAACCGACACCCCAAATGCATACCATGATCCTCCCATGGTTCCTAAAGAGGTATTTAATTCATCTTCGGTCATATTGGCTATATGATCTGCCATCGCATCCCATGCTTTCGTCCAATTATTTCCACCATCTTCAGATATTAATACCTCAACGTTACCATTATTTCCTGAGAAGTCAAAAGTTTCCCAGTTTAATTTATACCATCCTGGGGCATAATTCAATTTAAAGTATAATTTCTCATTTGCTTGTGGAGTCATTTCAGGAGAAATAAGCCATTCATCCTGATCTTTTCCTGTTCCACCCATTAATTCAGGGAGATCACATGAAACAGAAGCTACATATTTTCCGTCATAAGCATTAAAGAAAAATGGTTCATCTGCAGCCCATGTTAGGTTTGAGCTTTCAGCGCCGGCTCCTGGAGCCACATTTCCTTTTTTAGAAACATCAGCCCATCCGGCAGGAATCCAATCATAATCAGTTCCGTTCCAACTTTCAAAACTTTCAAAATATGAAGGGGTAGCAGTCTTTATATCTTTTGCAGATTTCTTTATACCAAAATTTACATTGTTTTTTTCCACCAAGTTACCCACAAGTACTTTTCTTAGCTCACCATTCTCACCTGTGAATAGATTTACTTTTGCATCTTTGGAAAGTTGCGTTGAAGAAATAAGCTTAGAATTTTTAATATTTTCAAATTTAACATTTGCAACTTTGGCGTCCTCACTGCCTATTTGCTTCATACTAACGGGCTTATTTTGCACCGTTGCTTTGTCATTATGACGTACATTGCTTTTGAGTGATTGCACCGGAGTAGCTGCAACCATCGTTCCGGCAACTGTAAACGCCAACGAAAGAAGTGTAATTTTCTTCATAATTAAAAAATTTAGTAATTAAAATGACTATTGATTATTAAGCTATCATATATCTTTATCATTGCATCCGACAGTAAAATTTCCTGCCGGATGCAGTGATATTTTTCTTATTGTATATTTGCCACAAAGTAGTCTTTAGAATCGGTAAGGCTTGTCACTGTTAGCATTGTAGGACAAATCTTAGAATCGTATTCTACTTTATATTTACCTGTGGTCAATAATTCCATAAACTCTTTATAGGCAGGAGCTAAATTCATGTGAATTGCTCCATTGTTGTCGCCGGTGAAATCGGAAGAGTATGAAATTTCCGATCCTGCCTCATTCCCTATCGCCGGAGTAAAGTTTAGATACCCTGTGTATTTACCATTTTTGAATGATAAAACAGGCTTCTCCAATTTAGAGTCAATGCGGAATTCAAAATACGTGAATACGGTCTTAAGAGCTGATTTGCTCTGTGTTACCACATTCTCATAAGCTGTCACAAATTTACCTCCCAACTTATTTTTATCAATCCGGCTCACAAATCCCGATGTTGTCAATATTTCGGCTGGAGTTACAGTGGTAATAGTAGAAACACCATCTTCCACGCATTGCAGGGTGCCATCTTCTGTGAGCTTAAAATTTTGAACAGAAAATTTTTCTTCTTTACCCTTAAATGGCTTTACCATTCTTATTCCATCTTCAAGTACTATAAATGGTACTTTCGTTGTTTGAGTAATAGGGTCGCCACCTTCAGGCACGAAATGAAACACTTGTTTTGTTGCATTGCTGATCATAAATTTTTCACCATTTACTTTCAAAATAAGTATTGGCACTTTAGCCGAAAACATAGATTGGTTTACCTTTTCGAGCATTGCAAAGTATTCTTCCCAATTCTGTCCATCTTTTAATTTGTGCATGAATAAATGCAACTGATGTTTTTTACCTTTTATCTCCAAGTTGTCGCCATCGCGCTTGAGAAGGATAAATTCATAATCACCTCCATGACCTATTCCTTTTTCATCATCATCAGTCCCTTTAATATCGTCAGGGTCAGAGAATATGTGGAAAAGATTATTATAGCTGTTGAACGATAGCACCGGACCATTATCCGTTATTACGCTCCACAGGCTTGATTCTTCTTTGTACACATTACCTGTTTCACTATTTTTAGCGGCAATCTTCACTCCCATTCCCTTATCAAACTGCATGAGAAATGTATAACCTTTTTCGGTTTCTGAGGGAAAATATTCCATTACCCAACCCGATTGCGAGCTGGTGAGAAGTTCTGTGTAATCTTTTGCTGCTTGATTAAGGCGATTGGCAGATGAATCATCAAACAAATCATCTTGGGTGTTTGAGCATGATGCCGATCCTATAGCTACAAGCATGCAAAATATCAATTTATATATTGTCTTATTCATAAGAGTATCTGTTTATTTAATTTTATACACTTCGTCTCTCAATTCATCAATCTTAAAATTATTCTGACGATATTGAACCTCCTTGCGTAATTCATCTAAGTTTATATCCCATGCTTCGCTAAACCATTGACGGGCGATTGCTACTTTTTGTAGAATAATCTCTTTCCCATCTACACCATCAGGAGTATTATTCCAATCTTTTGTAGCCCAATCGAGAAGTTGTGTCCATTGAGCATCAGTGAGCGTGATATAATTGGCAATTGTTTCCGCAAAATCTTCACGAGCTTCCGAACTGGCATAAGGTGATGTAAATCCCATTGATGCTACCACTCTCGGATCGCGTTCTTGCCAATCATTTGGCGCATAATATGCCGTAGAAATAAGATTAAATTCACGAGGATATGTCTTCGTTTGGTGCAATATATGAGCAAACTCATGGTGCATTGTCTTGAAATAATACTCATTAAGCATATTGAAGTCGGTTTCATCAAGAGAGTTTACACGGAATAGAGATACTTTCAATCCCCCTTCTGCAAGCCCGAGAATCATTGTACCATTTGCAGGATTAAATGCCGGTGAACCTATTAAGTGAATAATACGTGGTCCATACGCTTTAAGAAATTCAGGAGAAACGATTTTATCATATACATCAAACCACAAATATTTGGTAAGCACAGCTAAATCCACTGATTTTGCATAAGTAGCCGGCACGAGGTTATAATCCATGTCAGTCCCTACATCTTGCATTTTATATCTAAAATCAAGATTATATGGCGTCAAGTAATTATCCTGCAACCACTTATCCAATTGATATGATGCGGAATTAGGGTCAAGAGTTTCTCCCGTTGTATCAAAAATACTATTAGAATCTAATTCATCTTTATTACAGGAAACACTCCCCATAATCAATGCTCCAATCAGAGCTATCTGTATATATTTTTTTATTTTCATAAGTCAATAAAATTATTTGATACCATTAATTATTAATAGTAACTAATTTAACATTAGCCAATGTTGGTGCTTCCCCTTTCGCTACCGGACGACGATCGGTAGGAGTCAAACCTGCTGATATAACTTCTGCAGGAATTTGGAATGCTTTGCGAGCATCATCCATTGTTAATACTTCTACTCGGTCACGTCCTATTTTATGGGTTATTTCAAGTCCATAACGTTTAATATCAAACCAACGATACCCATCATAAACCGTTTCTATACGACGGTAATGAAGCACACATTGGAGATATGGAAGAATGTCATCATTCACCGAATAATTACAAGGATATAATTCATCTATATGAAGTGGCTTCACGATACCGTAACCGGGATCATTCTTGGCATAGAAACTGAGAATGGCGTTATCGGTAAGCGGATCCATAGGATTTGCTACAGAGCTCGTGTTATTTTGGCGAGCATCATCCCATATTTTAAGATCGGCTAATGCTCCCGATTTATCTCCGAGATACAATTTTGCTTCGGCACGACAAAGCAAGGTTTCTTCTGCAGTAAATTCACATCTTACAATATGTGCATACCCAATTCCATTTACTTTATCGGTATATTCAAATACTTCTCCTGCTTTAACAAAGAATACTCCATATTCTTGCGATCCTCTTACATATAGCTTACCATTATAACATGGGTGGAAATTATATCTCGACCATGTAGGGCCTGGTCCATATACAGTAGCTTTTGCTCCATCGCGATTGCTGGCATAGCGTGTGCCGAATCGGCGACCGAATGTAGAATAGGTGGGAACAAGCAAGAAATTACCCGGATTCTCAACGCTTATATAATTTTGTATGAGTGCTACTGAAGTTGTAAAATCCTTATTCCATACGGTACGCATCAATGTAGCCGGGCTGGAACCCTCACCACCGAGTGCTATTGTGGCATATTTCACCACCTTTTCGTAATCTCTGCAATAGAGGTAGAAGCGAGCAGCAAAGGCATTGGCTGCTTTCTTGTTGAAATGATATTTTGGTACATCATATTTTGCATCATCAATCAAAGGAAGTCCATCACTAAGGTCTTTTTCAATCAAAGAATACACGGTGGCAAGATCATCACGTTGATAATTAACGATTACTGTCGTTTCTGGCTTGGTAACATATGGGATACCTTGCAAACTTTTGCTCAATTCTGGTCCGCGATACGACTTACAAAACATATTAGCAAGGATAAAATGATTATATGCTCTTATTAAAAGTGCTTCACCCTTTTGAGCAGATACCTCTTTTGTCATCCCTTTTGATTCAAACTCCTTTACTTTATCGAGCACGGCATTAGCTACTGCAATGGCATGATAGCATTTTTCCCACACATCCGATGGAGTATCCTCATCACTATTTGCTTTTGCATCTTCCCACGCAAATATTTCATCATCTATCCTCTCAAATGAATCAAGATTATAACGGTTCCCTTTATCATCGGGTGAATTATTGTCTACGAAATTATCGCCACTCAACTCACACATCAATGCAATGTTGCCCGATGGATACCCATTAACCAACAGCAATGATAGGTGTTCGGGAGTTGAAAGATCCACGCGAGTATCGGGCACTTTGTCGAGAAAATCACTGCACGAACTTAAAGCTAAAACACTTAGCGCAGATATATATATTAAAATATTCTTTTTCATAATTTTATGATGTCAATTGGTTAAAGACCTAATCTTAATGTAAATGTAAATTGCTTAGGAGAGGGTGTCGCTACACCACCGCTATTGAAAAATTCCGGATCTTGTCCATTCAATTTACTATCAGAATAAATCAAGAATAGATTAGTAGCTTGCAACTTAACTGATGCACTACGCAAACGCAATTTATTGATAAATGAGCGAGGTAGATCGTAATTTACCGAAATTTCCTTCATTCTGATAAATCCGCCATCTGCTACACGTTCGGTAGAATAGTTATAGGCATTATAGGCATATTCAAGGTGACTTATTTCCTTGTTTTGACGTACACTTGCTATTACCGGAATTGTTGTCGTATTTTCATCGCCCGGAAGTGTCCAACGATTTTTAAATTCTTTGGGTAATGCAGATGAATCGGTGTATTTAGATGCAAATATCGGTTGCATGCGGAGTTTATTACCGAATGAATAAGTTATAAACACATTCAAACGGAAATTACGCCATGTGAATAAGTTTCCAAAACCTCCTGTCACTGTAGGATCGATTGGTCCTTCATATTTGAGGTGTTGAGTATTTTCAAAATCTTGGAAATTGAGATCGGCAATAGTAACTTCACCTTTTTCATTGATAAATTGTGGCAATCCATCTTCATTAAGCCCTACGAATGGGATTGAGAACAAAGCTCTTACCGGATAACCTTCCATTGGATAACCTTCACCCTTTACCAAATCGATGATTCTTGAACGTGATTTTAGAGAGGTGATTTTATTCTTTGAGAAGGAAAATGTGAGGTCGGTGTTCCAACCGAAATCCTTACCTTGAATATTGCGTGTTGATAGAGTAAATTCTACACCATGCGAGCTCATTGATGCCACGTTACCATATTTCAATGTTTGCCCTCCTACTCCTTGGGTGTATATACGCCCTATTAGGTCGTAGTTGTTACGAGTATAATAGTCTGCCGAAAAGTTAATACGGTTGTTTAAGAATCCTAAGTCGGTTCCTACGTTAAATTCATGTTTTTTCTCATAAGTGAGATCACTATTGGCAAGATCGATAAGCTCCAATCCCAATTCTTGTGAATTGGTAAGCGGACGCCAAGGTTTATATGGGTTATATATCGCTGTAGCATTCGACACATATATAGGACCGCTTTCTGCTGTCAATGAATATGAAGCTTTCAATGTAGCATGAGTCAAAACAGCATTTTCAAACCAGCTTTCTTCGTGTGCATTCCAAGCTCCCGATACGTTCCATGTAGGCAACCAACGAGAATTAGTGCTTTTACCCAATTTATTTGATCCTTCATATCTAATAGTACCATTCACAATATATTTACCGAGATATGAATAGGTTCCTGTTCCAAACCACGCAAGATTACGACGATATGACCATTTATCACTGTAATAATTTGAATTTTCCTCACTTTGTTGTTTGAAAATATTATAATCGATATACGGAATATTTCCGTTACCATAGCATATACCCCAACCTTGGAACATTTCTTGGTGACGATCGGTAGAACTTAATTCCATACCTCCGAATAGATTCATGATGTGAGTATTGTTAAAGGTCTTATTGTATGTTGCTGTAGCACGCATATCATATTGCGACACTGTATACACATTATGGAATACGATACCACCCTTAGGCAATACTGTTTCAGGGAGAGCATTTTCATCATCGGGATTAGTGTAAAGATATGGGTTCAAATCGCGAATTGTAGCATCTTCGGGATCAATACCCGCACGATATGCAAGTGCTTGATTGGAATTATCTTTAACATAATGATTCTGGGTAGATGTTTGATAGCGGAATGCACCCAAAGCATTAAATTCAAGACCGGAAATAGGACGCCAATTTAATTCACCCTGAAATTTCATGTCAGTTACGCCAATATCGATATAGTTATTATCCAATTCATTAAAGATATTGAATGACGCGAAATTACGTGTATATATTTCATTAGGGTCAAGAGTGCGCGATGAGTTTAATGAATAGCTATATGGATTTATATCAAATCCACGTTTTACCTCTCCACTCACTACATCAACCTCTTGACTTAGTGTTCCGGGGGCTTGTTGCTTTCTGTACGAATCACTGGTGAGCATAGAAACTCTCAAGGTCGGTGATATATCATAAGAGGCATTTGCATTAAATGTGTAACGTTGCACCTCACTTGATCTTGTCCATCCCGGATCGTACATTACTGACAATGATGTATAGAATCTCCCTTTTTCAGTTCCACCGGCAATACTTACCGAATGTTGTTGGGTGATAGTATTATTAAACAATAAATCGAACCAGTCGGTGTTTCTAAATTCTGCTTCACGCAAATATCCGTTTTTAGCGGCTACAGTATTTGCCAATCCATATCCGCCATTGCTATAGCTGTCAATCAATTGATACATTTTACCATACACCCCTGAGCTCGCCGATTTGGCTATTGAAGCAAATTCAAGCCATCCTTTTGATTCCATTTCTTTGTAAATACCCATTTGTTCTTGAGAATTACAAATATTAAAATCACTATATTTAGGTTTCAATCGCAATGATAACTCACCTGTATAGTTGATAGATGTTGATCCTGCTTTACCTTTCTTTGTTGTAACAACGATCACACCTGCCATGGCGCGTGCTCCATAAATTGATGTTGCCGAACCATCTTTTAGGATTTGGAAACTCTCGATGTCGTCGGCATTTAATCCTGCAATTGCCGATGATATAAGAGTTACGGCATCACCCGATGATAATTCATCTGCCGATACTTCGACAGCATCCTCCATTACTACACCATCAACAACCCAAAGTGGTTTTGAATTGCCATATATTGACGTTGCACCACGCACACGAATTTTGGGGGCTGTTCCGAATGTACCCGATACATTCTGCACAGATACTCCGGCAGCACGACCCTCCAACGAACGACTGATGTCTGACATACCATCTATTTTGGCAGTAGATGCATCAATCTTTGTGGTTGCACCCGTAAACAGACGTTTATCCATTTTCTGCATACCCGTAACTACAACTTCCCCAAGTTGCTGACTGGTGGATGTTAGCACTATTTTCATTTCTCCTTGTGCCACGGAAGCTTCAGCAGTCTCCATACCAATATACGACACAACAATTTTAGATTTACTTGAAGGAACTTTCAAAGTAAATTTTCCGTCAATATCGGTAGCAGTAGCTATCGATGGGTCGCTTTTTACTGCGACCGTAGCACCAATTACAGGTTCTTGGTCTTCCGACGAAATTACGACACCACGTATATTCATCTGGCTAAATGCCGACAATGAAATAAGCGATACCGCAAACGTAAAAAATAATCTCTTCAGACTCATAAGCAGTTTTTTAATATTTTAGATTTACAATTATTATGGTTTACATTAGCACTTTTTTAACATCACCAAACTATTAGGTATCGTGTTGTTAATATATTTAATATGCATTCAACTCTAACTTTAACTCCTTTTTTCTTTATTTTGACAGCAAAATTGCATTTTTTATTACATATTGCTCGCTAATTATTTCACAAAGGAAAATAATATTTTTATTATATACTAATTTTTTGACGAAAAATTTACCCAAAACATCGATATAAATCAAAATATATCACATTTAAGGCTCATAATTGCATTTAGAATTATTATTTATACATTTTTCACCTAACAACAAAATGTACAAAATCATAAAAATCATCATTTACATTATTATGATTTTTATTTTTAATTAATATCATAAAAAATATTATACGCCACAACCCTTTTCATATCACAAATAGTTTTTTTTGATTCATATTAGAGTAGTAATTTCATTAATACAACTTTATATCTTTTCTTTGTATTAAATTTCAAAGTTGATTAAATAATTTCATAACATGGAAGTAGTATACGAGGACAATCATATAATTATCGTCAATAAATCACCGGGAGAAATAGTGCAAGGCGATAAAACCGGTGATGAACCATTGGTGGAAACTCTCAAAAAATGGATAAAAGAGAAATATGATAAACCGGGAAATGTGTTTTGTGGAGTGACTCACCGCCTTGATCGCCCTGTAGGTGGATTGGTGGTGTTTGCCAAAACAAGCAAAGCGTTGGCACGCATGAACGAGATGTTTCGCAACGGAGATGTGCATAAAACATATTGGGCTATCACGAAAGGGACACCACCCAAAGATGAAGATACGCTCACTCACTATATTACCACGGTCGAAAAAAACAATAAATCTTATGCTTCGACTACAGAGAAACCAGGATCGAAAAAAGCTGTGTTGAAATATAAATTAATCAACAGTAGCGACCGATATAATTTATTGGAAATTACGTTGCTCACAGGACGCAAGCACCAAATAAGGGTGCAATTAGCATCTATTGGGTGCGCTATAAAGGGGGACTTAAAATATGGTGCAGAGCGAAGCAACCCGGATGGGAGCATTTCACTCCAAGCTCATCGTATAATGTTCAAACATCCGGTATCGGGAATTGACATTGATATATGTGCGCCTGTACCCGATGATAATTTATGGAAGGCTATTGCCCCTGTCGATTAATAATCTTAAAATAATCTATTATCTAAATATCTCTTAAACTTAAATCCATAACATTCTGTTTTAGTTGAGAACCAACAATAATGTTATGGAATGGATTATAAATCTTTTAAGGTCACACCCTGAATTAGCTATATTTCTAACTCTTGCGGTGGGTTTTTATATTGGTAAACTAAAATTCAAGCAGTTTAGTCTGGGAGTCGTAACAAGTGTACTACTTGTTGGAGTGGTAGTGGGACAATTGGATATTGTAATATCTCCTCCCCTAAAATCTGTTTTCTTTCTTTTATTCCTATTTGCCATAGGATATAAGGTAGGACCTCAATTTTTTCGTGGGCTGAAAAAGGATGGACTTCCACAGGTGTGGTTTGCAGTACTGATGTGCGTTGCATGTCTGGGCATAGTGTGGATACTTGCAGTGATAATGGGATATAATGCAGGAGAAGCCGCAGGACTTCTTTCGGGAGCACAAACAATATCGGCGGTGATTGGTGTAGCGAGCGACACAATTAATGGATTGGATTTATTGGCTGCTCAAAAAACTAACTATATAAACATCATTCCTGTTGCGTATGCAGTAACATATATTTTCGGTACAGCCGGATCTGCTTGGATATTAGCATCTATTGGACCTAAATTACTTGGTGGCATAGACAAAGTTAGAGCTGCATGTAAAGATTTAGAGGCAAAAATGGGTTCTTCGCTTGCTGATGAACCAGGATTTACACATGCTCGCCGTGCTGTGGTTTTCAGAGCCTACATGATAGAGAATGATTGGTTTAAGGATAATAAAACAGTAGGTGATCTCGAAAAATATTTTATAGAACAAGGGAAAAATCTATATGTGGAACGACTTAAAATCGATAATTCAATTATTGACACTATTACCCCTACACAGCAATTACCTCTCGGGGCAAAAGTGGTGTTGAGCGGACGACGCGATTCCATTATAGGCGAAGAATCATGGATAGGAGCTGAAATTGTAGAACCTCAACTTCTTGACTTCCCTGTAGAGGTGCTACATGTGGTAATACATAAAAAAATAGCCGAAGGGAAAACGGTAGAATTTATCAGCAATCAAAGTTTCATGGAGGGGGTTTCGATTTCACGCATTAAACGTGCAGGCGTAAATATTCCCGTATTTGCTCAAACTATTATTGATGCCGGCGATAATGTCGAAATTATTGGTATAAAACGCGAAGCAGATATTGCAGGTGAGAATTTGGGATATGTAGAACATGCCACCAATGCAACCGACATGATATATGTGGGTATAGGTATAGTGCTCGGAGGAATATTCGGAGCATTAGCAATACATTTAGGAGGCGTTCCAATAAGTTTAAGCACCAGTGGCGGAGCTCTAATCGCAGGTCTTGTGTTTGGTTGGTGGCGAAACAAACGCCCTACTTTCGGGCAGATACCCGAACCGGCACTTTGGTTTATGAATAATGTGGGATTGAACATGTTTATCGCAGTAGTGGGAATTTCGGCTGGCCCGAGTTTTATAAGTGGATTAAAGGAGATCGGACCGATGCTTTTAGTTATGGGGGTTATAGCTACCACGCTACCATTGCTTTTAGGTGTCGTCATGGGACGCTACATTTTCCATTTCCACCCCTCTCTTTCCTTGGGATGCACGGCAGGAGCACGCACCACTACAGCTGCTCTCGGTGCTGTGCAGGAGGCTCTACGCAGCGAAACACCCTCACTCGGATATACCATAACCTATGCAGTAGGTAATACATTACTTATAATCTGGGGTGTAGTTATCGTGTTATTAATCAACTAAACAATATTTTTCAATGGATATTAAACAAAGCGCAAGCAGTATGCATCTTGATGATGAACTGCAAAAAATCAGTCCCTTTGAATTGAAAAGCAGATTGATAGAGAAAGCTAATGAGAGTGTGCGCAAAATGGCAATAACAATGCTCAATGCAGGGCGTGGCAATCCAAACTGGATAGCAACAGAAGCTCGTGAAGCATTTTTTACTCTCGGCACATTTGCCATTGCGGAATGCCGAAGGGTGATGAACATGCCGGAAGGAATTGCAGGGATTCCGGAAAAAGATGGAATTGCTTCGCGATTTGAAGAATTTATATTGAATAATCAGAATGCACCGGGAGCCGACCTACTCAAACGCACCTACAATTATATGCTCATGAGGCATGCTTCCGACCCCGATGAGCTTGTACACGAATGGGCTGAAAGCATGGCAGGAGATCAATACCCCGTGCCCGACCGTATTCTGAAATATACAGAAATAATCGTACGCGATTATCTAAATCAAGAAATGTGCAATGGGAATCCGCCAGAAGGCACTTTTGATCTTTTTGCAACCGAGGGTAGCACTGCTGGGATGTGTTATGTATTCGATTCTCTTGAAGAGAATTTCCTACTTCACAAAGGTGACAGTGTGGCACTTCTTGTTCCGGCATTCACCCCATATATTGAAATTCCCCAGCTTGAACGCTATAGTTATGATGTACTCAATATATACGCTGATACCACCGACAGTCAAGGGTTTCACACATGGCAATACAAACCTGAAGACATCTACAAATTGCGTGATCCCAAATATAAAGCTGTGTTTGTAATAAACCCAAGCAATCCGCCAAGCTACGAAATAGATAGCAATTGCGTGAATGCGATAAAAGATGTGGTGGCTAATTCCAATCCCAATCTAATGATTATCACTGATGATGTGTATGGTACATTCGTCCCCGGATTCAGAAGTTTAGTTGCCGATTTGCCATATAATACTATTTGTTTATATTCTTTTTCAAAATATTTCGGTGCTACCGGTTGGAGAATAGCGGCAATTGCTATTCATGAAAAGAATCTTTTCGATGATCTTATTGCCAAGTTATCTCCCGAACAAAAAACTACTTTAAAGAAACGCTACGGTACTCTAACTCTCGACGTAGACAACTTGAAATTTATCGACCGCATGGTTGCCGACAGCCGACAAGTAGCACTAAATCACACTGCAGGCTTATCACTTCCGCAACAGATGCAAATGTCATTATTTGCAGCTTCATCGTTACTTGACACTGAGAATATTTATCGCCATGCCATGTTAAATCTCATCAAAGATCGTCTCACGGCACTATGGGATAATACAGGATTCACACTCGAGCCGGATCCTCTACGAGCTGGCTATTATGCCGAAATAGATATGCTACTTTGGGGGCGTAAATTCTTTGGGGATGATTTTGCCACTTATCTGCAACAAAATTACAACCCTCTCGACGTAGTATTCAGATTGGCTGATGAAACCGGACTTGTGGTTCTAAATGGTGGTGGATTTGATGGTCCGGAATGGAGTGTGCGCGTTTCACTCGCCAACCTCAATGAGTCCGACTATGTCACAATTGGAAAAGATATAAGAAAAATTCTCAATGAATATGCCGAAAATTGGAAATCGTCAAAATAAACAGTATTTCCATGAATATATAAATAAACGAATACATTCTATTTGATTTCATATTACAATAAAGAGGTCGCTATCATATCGGATAGCGACCTCTTTGGCGTTATGTTGTTTTTATATTAAAATATCGTCATTCCCGAAGCCTCTACTGTCTGGAATATGAAATCATAAACACAGCTCAATAGCCCCACGAATATAATACCAAACACACACATAAGCAATGCCAAGCGTTCTGAATTTGCACTGCGGAATTTGGTGATCTGACATTCGTCATCACTTATAAACATCGCTTTCACTACCAATAGATAGTAATATAATGAAATAATAGTGTTGATAAGAGCGATTAGCACCAAAACATACATTGCTGCACTTCCTACTTGTAATGCTGATGTAAAGATGAAGAATTTACTGAAAAATCCTGCAAATGGGGGGATACCTGCAAGCGAGAACATTGCAAGCATCATCACTACCGAAAGTTTTGGATTCGTCTTATATAATCCTTTGTAATCATCCATGCTCACCTTTCCTGAATAGTTTTCAATAGCTGAAATCACGCCGAAAGCTGCAAGGTTGCTCATGATATACACCAAGATGTAGAACATCAATGATGTGAGTCCAAGTGCATTGTTTGCTATTACGCCAAGTACTATATACCCCGCCTGCGATATTGAAGAGAATGCCAAGAATCGCTTCATGTTCTTCTGACGCAATGCAAATAGGTTACCAATGGTAATAGTAAGAATGATGATACCATAGAGCATCCATTCCCACACCTCATTGTAAACTGAACCAAACACCTGTGCCATCACAACAAAGAATGCAAATGCAGCTGCTCCCTTAGATATTACCGACAAATATGATGTCACTACTGTAGGTGCGCCTTGATATACATCGGCTGTCCATAGATGGAATGGTACTAATGATAATTTGAATCCTATACCAGCCACTACAAATGCTACTGCGACTACAAGGAGCATATTTGAGCCCATCGACACCGAAGATGCTATTTCTGTGAAATATAATGATCCGCTCAATGCATACACAAATGATAATCCGAGCATAAATATAGCCGATGAGAATATGGCAGTAAACATATATTTTGCTGCTGCTTCATGACTTTCATAATGCTTTTTGTCGAATGCCACAAGCGCTGCAAGAGGCAAAGATGCTGTTTCAAGTCCTATTACAAATATTAGGAAGTGACGAGCCGAAATCATTAAATACATACCGAAAAGCGTGATGAGCAACAATTCATAAAACTCGCCACGTCGCATGCTCACAAATTCACTGTTAGCCCATTTAATCGATTGTATCAATACTATAAGCACTCCTATATTTAGAATCATTTTTATGCATTCCGTAGCAAAGTTAGTTTCAAACATTCCTCCGAATGAAGTTCCGAGATTGCTGAAAGCAAACCAACACCACACTATTGTGAAGATTGCAAAAATCGTACATGCAAAAGTAGGTAGATACGTCTGAGTCTTCTTTGGCATAAAAGTGTCAAACAAGAACACTAACAGGAACACGACTAAAAGTCCTATTTCCTGACGCATCATTAAAAATTGAGAATAATCCATTGTATATTATCTTTTATTATTCAATATTCAGTTTATTGTGGCAATACATTCATGATAGTGGTAAAACTATCATATATCATAGTGCTGAAGAAATTAGGGAAACATCCTATTGCCGCTACAGACACGATTAATGATATAGTGGAAAGGCGTTCATACCAACGTGCATCGGTAAGTGTGAGGTGATGATCGTCATATACGGGACCAAACAATAATTTTCCAACTACACGTAATATGTAAACCGCTGTAATCACAATCGAACAACAAGCTACGATAGTAAATACTCGATGGAACATATCTGTGTGTTCAAATGAACCTACAAATATTGTCATTTCTGCCACGAATCCACTCAAGCCCGGTAATCCGAGTGATGCAAGACCTGCAATCACATAACATACCGATAAGAAAGGCATTATCTTCATCAATCCACCCATTTGACGTATATCGCGTGTGTGGGTTCGTCCGTATATCATACCGATAAGCGCAAAGAACAATGCTGTCATCAAACCGTGTGAAAGCATTTGAAGAATTGCACCTGTCATAGCTGTCTGATTAAGCATCAATATGGCAAATAATACCAATCCGCAGTGACTCACCGAAGAATATGCATTGATATATTTGAGGTCGGTCTGCACACATGCACTGAACGCACCATAAACCACACTTATACCTGTAAGAATAAGGAATATCCACGACAATTCTGTCGCTGCTTGCGGCATTAGGAAAATCGCCACACGGAAACATCCATATCCTCCGAGCTTCATCAACACTCCGGCATGCAACATCGACACTGCTGTTGGTGCCGAAGCATGACCATCGGGCGACCATGTGTGGAATGGGAACATGGCTCCCAGAACACCAAATCCCACAAATGTCATTGGGAATAGGAAATATTGCCAATTGGTAGGAATTGCTGCATTATTTGAAATCTCAAGAAGATTCATTGTCAATAGTCCACCTTCGGGAGCCGAGTGATAATAAATACCTAAAATTCCAAGCATGAGGAATGCCGAACCACCCATAAGCATAAGGGTTAGTTTCATCGCTGCATAATTCTTATTTCCACTACCCCAAACACCGATAAGCAAATACATAGGTATCAGTGCTACTTCATAGAACATGAACATAGTGAACAAGTCGATAGAAATGAAGAATCCGAATACTCCTATCGAAAGGAGGCAGAACCATAAGAAATATTCTTTTGGTAGCGGATCAATTTTCCATGAAGCGAAAACTCCGGCAAATACTATAATAGCCGATAAAATAAGCATCACTACTGATATACCATCAACACCTACTGCCAAATGGATGTTTAGTGGTCGATACCACATCCATGAACCGGTGAAAAGCATTTCGGAGGCATCTCCTGCTCCTCGCAATTGAAGGAATGAGTAAGTGAGATATCCCGCAAGTGCCACAAGTGCGGTAGCACCTATCACACATACGGTTCTAATTTGATTCATGCTTTTGCACAATGCAAGTGCCCCCAGCATCAAAAGGGGTATTATTACGAAATAAATTAATATGTTGTCCCAAATCATATTCTGTAAGGTTTTAGTATCGCATCCTCAGCGATTAAATTAAACATAACCATGTGATTACTGCAATTGTAAGTACTCCCACCAGATATATCCATACATAAGCCTGAATATTACCTGATTGCAGTTTGCGGATTGCGAAAGAAGCGGAATTGGTAACTGTAGCAAGCGCATCCATAGTGCCGTCGATGATATGACGGTCAAACCATGCAATAGGTTTACTTATGCAACCAAATATGATTTTATGCGTGATAAACATATACACTTCATCGAGATAGAATCTATTATAGGCAGCTGTCCAAAGTCCCATAAATTGATTCTGTAACTTTGCAGGGAGAGGGTTCTCTTTTCGATACATCACTGTGGCAAATATAATTCCCACTACAGCTACTGTAACGCTTATTCCTGCTACTGTGAGATTAAGATGTATATGATATGCCTCACGATTCCATGTTACAAATTCTCCGAATGGGATAAAACCGGCTACACATGAAACCAATGCCAAGAATATCAATGGTATATTCATCGCCACTGAAGAATCGTGTGGCTTGTGGTGTCCGTAATCTGGAGCATTCCACCAGAATATCTTGTAATACAAACGGAACATATAGAATGCTGTCATTCCGGCTACGATTGTAAGCCATACTCCCCACAATATATTATTATCAAATGCTGCTACAAGTATTTCATCTTTACTGAAGAATCCGGCGAAAGGAGGGATTCCAGCAATAGCAAGACACCCGATAAGGAATGTAATGTGACAGATAGGCATATATTTTCTTAATCCTCCCATATCTTTCATTTCATTTGAATGTACGGCATGGATTATTGCTCCTGCTCCGAGGAACAACAACGCCTTAAACATCGCATGTGTGAATAGATGGAACATGGATGCCATGTAACCGAGTCCTTCATGTATTTCGGGACGGGCAACACCCAACGAAGTTATCATAAATGCTATCTGCGAGATAGTGGAGAACGCTAAAACACGTTTGATATCGGTTTGCACGCAAGCCGCTGACGCAGCATACAAAGCGGTTACCGCACCAACTATTGTGATGATTTCGAGCACTCCTACTTCGGCGGCATACAATGGGAATAAGCGTGCCACTAAGTACACACCAGCCACAACCATTGTTGCAGCGTGGATAAGTGCCGATACAGGTGTCGGACCCTCCATCGCATCGGGAAGCCAAATATGCAATGGGAACATAGCCGATTTACCGGCTCCCCCCATAAATATTAAAATCAATGCCCACGCCATTACCGAGCAACCCATAAATGTAGCACCACCTGCGGTAGCAATTATGTTCGATGGATTTGTGGTAAGATCAAGGAAATTGAATGTTTGTGTATAAAACGAAAGGATCAAAATACCGATCAAAAATCCGAGGTCGGCAAAGCGAGTAACGATAAACGCCTTTTTGGCTGCTGACACTGCCGATGGCTTTGTGTAGTAAAATCCGATCAATAAATATGATGATACCCCCACAAGTTCCCAGAAAATATACATCTGGAAAATATTGGTGGCAACAACGAGTCCGAGCATTGAGAATGTAAACAAAGACAGGAACGCATAGTAGCGTTGAAATCCGGTCTCCCCCTTCATATAGCCGAAACTATACAAATGTACCATAAATGATACTGTGGTGATTACAACAAGCATCATGGCAGATATAGGATCCATGAGGATACCCAACCTGATTACTAAATTTTCGGTAAATTTAAGCCAAGTAACATCGATCACTTGCAATTGCTGGCGTACACCGTCGATTATCTGTCCTTGATCTGTGCCAAAGAAATAGGTAAATGCGGCAGCATAAGCGATAATCGCTGTGATTCCCATAGCTGTGGTGCCGATTATGCCCGCAGCTTTTTTACTTAGCTTCACCCCTACAAGCCCCAAAAACAGGAACATTACAATAGGGATAATTAAAACGGCTAAAGTATATGACAATTCCATAGAGATTAAAATTTCATTTTAGTGAGTTCCTTTACATCAATATTTTTCGCTACGCGGAAGATATTAATAATGATGGCTATTGCAAGTGCTGTTTCGGCGGCTGCTATAGCTATCGCAAACAATGTGAAGAACATTCCTTCCAATTGTCCGGGGAACAAGAATCTATTAAACACAACGAAATTAATATCAACAGAATTGAGCATCAATTCGAGAGAAATCAAAATCGCAATCATATTTTTTCGGGTGATGAACCCATATACACCGCAGCAGAACATAATCAAGCTGGGGATTAAATACATATACATATTTATTTCCATGTCTTATTATCTTTTACGTGCTACTACGATACCACCGATTATACACGCTAATAGCAATATACTTATTGCCTCAAAAGGCAACAGATATTGATATTTCTCAGTTCCCATCAAAGTCTTACCGATTGTTTCCATTGTAATCTCTGACATACTGTAGATTTGAGTAAATCCGGGATATGTAAATAATGCATACCCACAAACGGCTGCGCCAAGTATGGCTGCCGAAAGCCCCAACCATTTTCTTTTTGAGGCTAATTGCTCGGTGTTGTCTCCCGGCTTGCTCGTGAGAAGAATTGAGAACACGAACAACACCAATATACCCCCGGCATATACTGCTATCTGCACAGCTCCAAGAAACTCATATCCTATTTGGAAATAAATTCCTGCTGTTGCAAACAATACAAAAAGGAGATATGTGGCTGCACGAAGTATCTTCTTCGAGGTAACCGTCAGCACCGAGAATACGATAATTGCAATTGCAATTATGAAATACATGATAATATTTCCTACTGATTCCATATTTAATTGTTTTCTTTATTTTCTGTTTTATTAGTTTCCTTAGCGACTTCCGCTGTAGGTGCTGTTTCAGCCGGTGCTTTTGCCACAGGAGCTTTAGGAGCTGCCGGTGCAGTCATCACGGGATCTTTCTCCGGAAGATAGTTCAATTGTTTTTCCAATTTGGAACGTGTGAAAACTGCATGCTCAAATTCATTAGTAAATTCAAGCGCATCCTTCGGACATGTAGTGACGCAAAGTTCACAGAATGTACAACTTCCGAGATCGTACATATACTTATCCAAAACTTTCTTCTTTTTTCCATCAGGCATATCTACCATCCGTGTTTTCACTTCGATAGTACCATTAGGGCAATTCATCTGGCAAATACCACATGCAATGCAAGCGTGATTACCTTCCGCATCATATTTCAAGGTGAGAGTACCTCTAAAACGATCAGCAATTTTCAAGGTGTCGCGGTTTTCCGGATACCTTTCCGTAATTTTAGGGGTCACAAATTCCTTTCCGGTAACCTGCATCCCCTGTAAAAGACTCCATACTCCCTTAAAAAGTGAAGAGAAATAATCTTTAATACTCATAGATATGTAAAAAATCTGTATATTATTAAAACGCCGATTATTACTTTAAATTGCACTGTCCTTGCTTCGGATCTCGGCTCATCCGATAGCTATGGATTTATCTTTCTGTCTGTCCGCCCAATATATCGAGCAGTTCAGTCGTAATACTTTGTTGTCGTAGCTTATTATATACCAACTGAAGGTCTCCGAGCAGATTCTTTGCATTGTCGTTGGCACTTTGCATTGCCATTACGCGCGCTGCTTGTTCGGATGCATTGTTTTCGGCTGCTACTTCTTGCACCACCGAGAGTATATACATTGGCAGCACTGTATTGAATATTGCATTTGCATCCGGTTCAAATAGATACGGACGATTGCTTTCAATATTACTGCTTTCTCCCGAAAGTGCTTCATGTGACACCGGCAACAATGTGTCATTTTCAATTGTTTGTCGGCTCACACTTTTAAAATGGGTATATAGAAGATCTATTCTATCCACCTCACCCGACACGAATTTACTCTTTAGATTCTCGGTAAATTTGCGTATCTGGTTGAAATCGCTGCGAGTGTTCATCCCCTCATCTGTCACCACGAATGTTTTTTCGTCGGTGATATGCTTTACGCTTTTCATTATTTTGGAGCCTACCGGATACAATACGATGAGTAAGTCTTCACCATACTTCTCGCGGGCAGCAATAATACGGTTAATCAACTCTTTGAATATCTGAATATTGTACGCACCACACAATCCATCATCAGACCCAAAAACTACAATAGCAAGGGTTTTAACATCGCGCACATCGGTCAAAGGTGAATTAAATTCGCCATCGGTGCTCAATAGATGTCCGATTATTGTTTGTATCTGGCTTCTAAAGGGCACAAGACGCTTCAACGCCCCTTCAGCTTTATGCATTTTAGCCGATGAGATCATTTTCATTGCTCCGGTAATCTTCTCGGTGGAGGATACTGAGCCTATTCTTCCTTTTAACTCGCGTAATGTTGCCATATTTTTATATCTCTACGTTATTAGGCGTATTTTTGAGTAATTTCCTTAGCTGCTGATGTGAGTATAGATGCAATATCATCGTTAAACACACCACTCTTTATTGCATCAAGAACCTCTTTTTGATATTTTGCCTTCAAAAGTTGGATAAATAATTTCTCGAATTCAGCGACATTAGCCAATGGCACATTTTCGAGTAATCCGCGTGTTCCGCAAAATATCACGGCTACTTGCTCCTCTACTGCCATCGGTTCATATTGCGGTTGTATCAACAAACGTTGATTCTT
Organism: uncultured Muribaculaceae bacterium; assembly: GCA_964646495.1. GTDB lineage: Bacteria > Bacteroidota > Bacteroidia > Bacteroidales > Muribaculaceae > HGM05232. The sequence goes on along the minus strand of CAZYEO010000006.1, from coordinate 9,569 downwards.
ACGACCTTTATTAATTACCTTGGCGGTAACCGGGTCAATATCACCACCGAATTTGGTGAATGATTCCAACTCGCGGAATTGAGCTTGGTCGATTTTCAATGTTCCGGCAACTTTCTTCATCGGCTTAATCTGAGCGTTACCACCCACACGCGATACTGAAATACCAACATTGATTGCTGGGCGCACACCCTGATTGAATAGTGCTGTTTCAAGGAATATCTGACCATCTGTAATAGAAATCACATTGGTAGGAATATATGCCGAAACGTCGCCTGCTTGGGTTTCGATAATAGGTAGGGCTGTAAGCGATCCGCCACATTTCACTATCGGTTTCAATTCTTCGGGAAGGTCGTTCATATTTGATGCCACTTCCTGATTGTCGATAATCTTAGCTGCACGTTCAAGCAATCTTGAGTGTAGATAGAAAATATCACCCGGATAGGCTTCACGTCCTGATGGACGTTTCAATATTAATGATATTTCACGATAAGCTACCGCTTGTTTTGAAAGGTCATCATATATAATAAGAGCATCACGACCAGTGTCGCGGAAATACTCGCCAATTGCCACGCCGGCAAATGGAGCATAATATCTCATCGCAGCTGAATCCGAAGCAGTTGCAGATACTACCACAGTGTAATCGAGAGCACCATGTTCACGCAGAACATTCACGGTGGCTGCCACCGAAGATGCTTTCTGTCCGATTGCCACATATATGCAATATACAGGTTTGCCTGCTTCGTAGTTGGATTTCTGATTTATGATTGTATCTATCGCAATAGCTGTTTTCCCAATCTGACGGTCGCCGATGATAAGCTCGCGTTGTCCACGTCCTATCGGCACCATTGAATCCACAGCCTTAATACCGGTTTGAAGCGGTTGGTTCACCGGCTGGCGGAAAATCACACCCGGAGCTTTACGCTCTAATGGTAATCTGATAAGTTTACCACTTATCGGACCGTTTCCGTCAATAGGCTCGCCAAGCACATTGATTACGCGTCCGAGCAATCCTTCGCCCACAGGAATAGAAGCGATTTCACCCGTGCGACGCACCGACATATTCTCTGACACTTTATTTACATTGTTCAGAAGAATCACACCAACATTACTCTCCTCAAGATTGAGGGCAACGCCTTTCACGCCGTTCTCAAATTCTACAAGTTCGTTGGCTTTTACATTCTCAAGTCCATAGACATGAGCTACACCGTCGCCCACTTCGAGCACAGTACCAACTTCCTCAAACGATACTTTGGCATTTACATCGTCGAGTTGTTGCTTTAATATTTCAGATATTTCACTGGGGTTTATCATCTCTCTATAATTAGCTTAGGAGTCTTAAACGCAATTTCTTTAATTCATTATTTATCGAAGCATCAAGAAGCAACGAATCTACTTGCACAGTAAATCCTCCGATAATATCGGGATCGATAATGTGAGTATATTCAAAGGTTTTCCCTTTCACGGATGCTTCAATCACCTTCTTTATTTTGTCAAGTTCCGAATCGGTCATTTGTGAAGCAGTGGTAATAGTAACCTGAGCAATATCATTGGCATCACGATAAATCTTCAGATAATCCAATGCTATTGTGCGCATGAAACTTTCGCGATTATTCTTAATGACCAATGCCACAAACTTATCCACACACCCACCCTCCGGTGCTCCCGAAGCAGTGCGAAGCACCTTTATCTTTTCGGATTCAGGTACATAAGGATTATCCACAGTCTTTTGCAGGATACTCACATCGACATAGCTCAATGATAATTGTTTCATCTGCTCATACACACTCGTAGCTTCGCCTTTTTCAAGTGCAAATTTATAGAGTGCCTTGGCATATCGATTAGGGATTCGTCCGTCGTTCATTATACGTTATTAATTTTTCGCCTCTACTTCGTCTAATAGCTTATTTACCAAATCGGTCTGCGCTTTATCTGACGACAGATTGCTTCGCATTAATTTTTCAGCTATTTGCAATGCAAATTCGCTTACTTCCTTGCGCATCTGTAATTCCGCCTCTTTGCGCGATTGCTCAATGGATACTTTTGCGGCATCCATCACCTTCTTAGCCTCTACTGACGCGGCTTGTTTAGCTTCCTCTATGATTTGAGTTTTCATTTTGGCAGCTTCACGAAGGGTTTCGGCTTGTTGTTTTTGGGCTTCCTTGATATAGACGCTTGCCTCGTCTCTGGCATTGTCCAATTGTTCTTTTGCATTTTGTGCATACACCACCCCTTTGTCAATCAAGTCGGCGCGTGCCTCCAAGCTCTTGACAATCGATGGCCATGCAAATTTTGCTAAGATCCAAAAGAGCAAAGCAAAGACCACAAACATCCAGAATATCAAGCCAAAATCAGGCGTGAAAAGTTCCATATCGTGGATTTATATTGTTATCAGATAAACAATGCGAGAATACATACAATCACAGCAAACAATGCAACACCTTCCACAAGAGCCGCGATAACAATCATGTTACTACGAATATCGCCTGTAGATTCGGGCTGACGTGCGATTGCTTCCATCGCCGAAGAACCAATTTTACCGATACCAATACCAGCAGCGATAGCTGCGATTGCCGATCCTACGCAAGCACCTACGACTGCGAGGGCATCAAGTCCTAAAATCATTCCTAACATAGCAATTTAATTTTAATGGTTAATTTAAATTATTTATTTATTTTCTTTTACTAATTCTGTCTCTTTATGCTCCTCTTTTTTATGTTCGGAATGCCCCTCTTCTTGGGCTAATCCTATAAATAGTGTAGAAAGCATTGTAAATACATATGCCTGAATAAAGCTCACAAGTACATCTATGGCGAGCATAAACAGGGAGAATGCTACCGACAACACTGTTGATATTCCGGCAACTGCCGCACCATAGGCAGCAAAGATGAATATAAGCAGTGTGAGGGTCATTATTATCATGTGTCCACCCATCATATTGGCAAACAGACGCACTGTCAAAGCAGCCGGCTTGGTGAACATTCCGAATATCTCTATTAATGGCATAATCGGAAGTGGGAATTTCAACCACCATGGCACATCAGGCCAGAATATCTCTTTCCAGTAATGTTTTGTTCCGAATACGTTGGTCACTAAGAAGGTGCATACGGCAAGCACTAATGTGACTGCCAAGTTTCCTGTAAGGTTGGCTCCTCCGGGGAAAATCACTATCAACCCCAATAGGTTCATCACAAGTACGAAAAAGAATAGTGTGAGCAAATATGGCGCAAATTTATGTGCTTTTGCTCCCAAGGTAGGGCGAATAACTCCAGTATATATAAAATCTACTATCACTTCGAGCATCGCTGTGCCCTTGCGAGGAGCTTTCATACTGTTTTTATTATACCAGCGTAATACACTGAATACACATATTATCACAAGCAGTGCTGATATAATTACTCCAAACACATTCTTTGTTATTGATAAATCGAGCGGGCGGTATTCCACCATCACGCCGTTATCATCTTTCATACCTACTATTTTTCCTGAATAATCTCCTTCGGTTGCAATTTTGAACCCATCATATTCGGCATCATGTTGCAAACGCGACGAGCTGAATAAATGCCAGCTACCATTGTTGTCGCGCAAGATTATTGGCAATGGAATACGCAAGTCGTGCGAAAATGGCACTTCCCATCCATAGTGGTCACCGAGGTGATCAAAAATAATCTCTTTGGGATTGATATCCCTCGATTTCTCCCCGTCACTCGCATACCCCAAAGCTGGTGCAATGGCAAGAGTGATGATGAGGGTTAATATGGTGAGTATTCTTTTCATTTTCGTATCATTGTTAATACAGGCACACCGACACTATATTCTTATCAACATCGGCTATACCCCCTTTTATCGAAATTGATTCACGCTTTCCACCCTGCACATATTCTAATGTACCGGGTACTAACGCCGATATTATCGAAGCATGGTTTTCAAGGACAGTAAACTGTCCTATCTCTCCAGGAAGTGAAACCAATTCCACTTTTCCGGAAAATTCCACCTTTGCAGCTGATATTATATTGAGTGTCATAACTTTATACCTCTAAATATGAAACTATCCTACTTCGGCAAGAATTTTCTTACCCTTTTCTATTGCTTCATCTATTGTTCCTACATTGAGGAATGCTTGTTCGGGATATTCATCCATCTGTCCGTCAAGAATCATCTTGAATCCGCGTATGGTTTCATTCAACGGAACCATCACACCGGGAAGTCCGGTGAATTGTTCTGCCACAAAGAATGGTTGAGATAGGAAGCGTTGTGCACGACGTGCGCGTGCCACCACTAATTTATCGTCATCACTCAATTCATCCACACCGAGAATCGCAATAATATCTTGCAATTCATTATATTTTTGCAATAATTGTTTCACTGCTTGCGCCACATTATAATGCTCCTCACCAATTACATGAGGGTCGAGTATGCGCGAGGTAGACTCCAACGGATCTACAGCAGGATATATTCCGAGCTCGGCAATCTTACGGCTCAACACTGTTGTAGCATCAAGGAAGTTGAACGTTGTAGCCGGAGCAGGGTCGGTCAAGTCATCGGCAGGCACATATATAGCTTGTATTGATGTAATTGAACCTTGCTTGGTAGATGTGATTCGTTCTTGTAACGCTCCCATCTCAGATGCAAGAGTAGGTTGGTAACCCACAGCTGACGGCATACGACCTAACAATGCCGAAACTTCACTACCGGCTTGTGTGAAACGGAATATATTATCGATAAACAATAATATCTCTTTTCCTCCGCCATCTTGATCGCGGAATTGTTCGGCAACAGTAAGTCCTGATAGAGCTACACGAAGACGTGCTCCCGGTGGTTCGTTCATTTGACCGAATACTAATGTACCTTGAGACTGTCCCAATTGTTCCATATCGACATCTTCAAGATTCCATTCACCTTTTTCCATCCCTTCTTTAAACTTGTCTCCGTAACGGATTACACCGCTTTCAATCATTTCGCGAAGCAAGTCATTACCTTCACGAGTACGCTCTCCAACTCCTGTAAACACAGAGAATCCGTTGTGACCTTTTGCAATGTTATGGATCATCTCCATAATCAATACGGTTTTGCCCACACCGGCTCCACCAAACAATCCGATTTTACCCCCTTTTGAATAGGGTTCGAGTAAATCGATTACTTTGATACCTGTGTATAATATTTCTGAAGCGATTGCCAATTCTGAAAATTTAGGCGCAGGTTGATGTATCGAACGCAACCCTGTTCCCGATAAGGGCTCAAGGTGATCAATAGGTTGCCCTATCACGTTGAGTAAACGCCCTTTCACTTGGTTGCCCGTAGGCACTGCTATAGGGCTACCCATATTCAGAACTTTTGTTCCGCGTTGCAACCCATCGGTACTCTCCATCGCTACACATCTCACGGTGTCTTCACCTATGTGTTGCTCTACTTCGAGTATCAACTCCGAGTTATCTTCGCGCACTACTTTCAGGGCTGTATAGATTGCCGGAACAGCATTATCTTCTCCCTCAAACATCACATCGACCACTGGACCGATTACCTGTGTTATTTTTCCAAAATTATCGCTCATAATATTACGAACTATATTGGTTTATATTATCTCTTATCTATCAATTAAAAATGAAGACCGTAAATTACAATCAGCACCATTAATATGAGGTTTACCAAATTGATTGGTAATAAATATTTCCACTCCAATGCTAAGAGTTGGTCAATTCTCAATCGTGGGAATGTCCATTTAAACCATATAATGATAAATGACACCATGATTGCTTTACCCAAGAACCACACTACCGATGGTATATAGTCCATCACATTGTTGAAGGCATCCCATCCCGGTATATGAAGTGGCATCCATCCTCCAAGGAATAATAATGATGCTACTCCGGCTACTATAAATAGATTGAGGTATTCTGCAAGATAGAAAAATCCGAAATGAATACCTGAATATTCAGTATGGTAACCTGCTGTAAGCTCCGATTCTGCTTCCGGCAAATCGAAAGGACCACGATTGGTCTCGGCTGTACCGGCTATCAAATATATTACAAATGCTATAACCGCAGGAATATGTCCTGAGAAAATAAACCATAAATTACTTTGTGCTTCAACTATATTGGGCACTGATAGAGTACCGGCAAATACTATCATAGTCAATACTGATAATCCGATTGACAATTCATAGCTCACCATCTGCGCACCACTTCGCATCGCACCGATAAGGGTAAACTTATTATTACTCGACCATCCGGCTAACAGGATTCCCAACACACCTATCGACGATACTGCGATAAGGAAGAAAATACCTATATTAAAGTTAACCAACTGCAATCCGTTACCCCAAGGTAGTACAGAAAACGCCAACATTGATGCCACTATCACAAGATAGGGTGCGAGGGCAAATAAAAACTTGTCGATATGATTAAGCGTTATAAGCTCCTTAATCAATATCTTGAACATATCGGCAACGCTCTGTAGCACGCCAAAAGGCCCTACTCTATTCGGACCTAAACGGCACTGGAACGCACCGCACACCTTTCTCTCGAAATAAATATAGAACAATGCCAATACAGCATAAGCCAAAAGCAATGCCACGCCTATCAAGACACATTCTACTACAATAGTTAGCCAACCCGGCATAAAACTAAGCAGAAAATTATTTATCCATTCGGTGACTAATGAAAAGTCAAACATATTACTATATAATTACTATATTCTTAATTACTGATTATCTGTCAATATCGGGCACAACATAATCGAGCGAACCTCCAATGGAAATAAGATCGGCTATTTTCACACCTCTTGTTATATGATCAATTGATCCAACCAAAGTAAGCCCCGGACTATTGAATTTTACTCTATAAGGAGTTTTCTCTCCGGTACTTTCGATATATACGCCCAATGCTCCGCGACTTGCTTCCACTTGTTGGAACCAATGTCCTACCGGAAGTTTAATAATCTTGGGCACTTTTGCACAGCATTCCCCTTCGGGGATATTATCTACTAATTGCTCAAGAATTTTCACAGATTCTTCTATCTCTTTCATTCTCACCATATAGCGATCGAATGTATCTCCGTGATGCATCACTACCTCATCAAATTTTAATTCGCCATATACTGAATAAGGTTGTGTTTTGCGTATATCGCATGCCCAACCCGAAGCACGTCCTGACGGACCTGTCACACCATAAGATATTGCATCGGCTTCCGATAGGAGTCCGACACCTCTCATGCGGTTTTGAGCTATCACATTACCTGTAAATAATTTATGATATTCTTTAAGTCGTGATGGCATTATAGCGCAAAATTCTTTCACCTGCTTTTGAAAATCAGGATGTAAATCGTGCATCACACCACCTATTGTATTGTAGTTAAATGTCATGCGTGCACCGCAAGTCTTTTCAAATATATCAAGAATCATCTCGCGTTCGCGGAAACCATAGAACAACGCTGTAGTTGCCCCCAAGTCCATGCAATATGTTCCGAAAAAGAGTAAATGCGAAGATATACGCATAAGCTCATCCATCATCACTCTTATAACTTGAGCACGACGAGGTACTTCAAGTTCCATAGCCTTCTCTATACATAAGCATAGGCAATGGCGATTTTGTTGAGCCGAAAGATAATCAAGACGATCTGTAAAATGAAGTGTTTGGGGATATCCGAGTCCTTCGCATAATTTTTCAATTCCGCGATGAATATACCCGCAATACAAATCAATTTTCTTTATATTTTCACCATCGAGCGATGTGCGGAAACGCAATACACCGTGTGTAGCTGGGTGTTGCGGACCGATATTTACCACAAAGTCTTCCGGTTTGAAAATTACATTCTCTATCTTTTTCACATTACCTTGTGCATCCTCTACATAGCTCACGGTAGAATCTTCCGTAGTCTCATTATCAAGTCGCACGGGGTTCACATCGGGATTTTCATCATAATCCTTTCTGAAAGGATACCCCACCCAATCATTGCGCAAGAACAGACGGCGCATGTCGGGATGATTGATGAATTTTATTCCGAAAAAGTCGAATACCTCACGTTCATATAGATTAGCCGATGCCCACAAATCGCTTATACTGTGCAACATAGGATTCTCACGATCCGTCGTTTGCACCTTTATTGATAGCATGGAGTTATCCTTGGTTGCAGTAAAATAATACATGCATCCCATTGATTCTTTCCAATCCATCCCGATTATTGACACGAGATAATCAAATCCTAAATCAGCATTTTCCTTCAAAGCCTTGGCTACTGCATGCCATTTGCTATCGGGAATTATGGCGCATAGCACTTCCCCCTCTTCAAATGTTGCCTCAGGGCATAGTTTACTGATTTTTTCTTGAATATTTACCATTATATATAAGTATATCCTTTAGTTTCTAAAATATTGATGGCTTAATGTGCATTTTCTTCTATGGGATGCTCACGCAAAAAGTCAGCAATCTTCTCTTGGCGATTCACTCCTCCAAAGAATTTTTCGACTTTCAATTTACGTTGCAACTGCATAAGTCCATAAAACATTGCTTCTGGACGTGGAGGACAACCCGGAATATATACATCCACGGGAATTATTTCCCCTACCCCTTTTACCACATGATATGATTTACGGAACGGACCACCTGAAATAGCGCATCCGCCCACTGCTATCACATATTTAGGCTCGGCAAGCTGTTCATATAAGCGGCGCAACACCGGCGCCATGCGATGCACAATAGTTCCTGCCACGAATATAAAGTCGGCTTGACGTGGCGAGGCTCTCGCTACTTCAAATCCAAATCGCGCCATATCATAACGAGCGGCGCCAAGTGCGATAAATTCAATACCGCAACAACTCGTGGCAAACGTGAGTGGCCAAAGTGAATTAGACCGACCCCAGTTGATTAAATCATCGAGCTTACCCACAAGCACATTTGTGCCGGCTTCTTTCAGCTCTTGTATAAGTCCATCAATGTATTCATTGTCCTTGAAATCCTCTTTCTTCATCCCCTTGATTTTTACTTCCATTGCAAAGCTCCTTTCCGCCATGCATATGCAAGCCCTAAAATCAAAACTCCGAGAAATACTGCGATGCTCGCAAATCCGTCAGTGCCCAAAGATCGGCATATCACTGCCCAAGGGAACAAAAAGACGGTTTCTACGTCAAACATAAGGAATAGTATGGCAAATAGATAGTAACCTACCTTGAATTGCATCATACTCTCACCTCGCGTAGGAATACCACACTCGTATGCCTCACCCTTTTGAACAGTGAATGAGCGTGGTGAAATAAGACCGGCAAGAAATAATGCTATCGCCACAAGAAACAACCCTGTGATTATAGCCACTACCATTACCGTAGTACTCTGAATACCAAATACTGATAAATCCATATTAATAATTAACTCTGTTATTTTTTTCTACATAAACATTAATGAGCCGAATTGATGTTATCACACAATTTGACCCATTAATATATGCTTTTTCTTTATTATAATTGTACCCCGACATTTCTCTCCCATTAATTGAGAAAGGAATAAACTGATATAATTATGATAACCTTCAAGCATCCTATTGTTATTTATAATTCACCATAACCCTTTGAAACAAACATA
>CAZYEO010000005.1:0-33724 GCA_964646495.1 uncultured Muribaculaceae bacterium | reverse complement strand
AATTCCCCCCATTAAATTTCTACTGAGCCCAAAATACACTCCGAAAATAAATCGCAGATTCAAATATCAGTTCAATATTTTCAGATAATATAATAAACACTTCACCAGTAATAATTGCAATCTTTGCGTTTCATTTTTGGGTATACAATAATTTTATAAGAAGAAAGATAGTGTATTGTGAAGTTAAAGGTATGATTATGTGAGGGGATTAACGTTTGTGATATTACCGGTGTGTTCAAAGAAATTGATTATATTTTTTACCGCAAATTCAGCCATTTCGTTGCGAGCCTCGTGGGTTTGCGTGCCGGTATGAGGGTTAATCACCACATTGTCCATTTCAAGCAATTCGGGTGTGACTTTAGATCCAAATTCAAAAACATCCAAGGCTGCTCCGGCTATTTTTCCCTGTTTTAGAGCAGTTGTCAATGCCAGTTCATCGACGAGAGCACCTCGAGCTGTGTTGATGAGGAAAGCAGATGGTTTCATGAGGTTAATAGTGTCGTCATTGATTATGTGATATGTGTCATCAGAAAGTGGTGCATTGAGCGATACAACGTCAGCCTCAGATAGTAGGGTGGATAGGGACATATATTTTGCTTCATATTTTGCTTCAATTTCGGGATTCATGCGATTGCGATTGAAATATATGATTTTCATACCCGAAGCTATTGCTCGTCGTGCAAATGCTTTACCTATTCTTCCCATTCCGATAATACCGAGTGTTTTGCCATAAAGAGAGTTGCCGAGATTGTCGAGTACTCCCCATTTAATAACTCCCTGGATTCGCATGGCACGGTCGAGATATGATATTTTGCGCATAAGAGCCAGCATAAGTCCCATTGCTTGGTCGGCAGTAGGTTCGGTTACGGGGTCGGGAGCATTGGTTACCACAATACCTTTTTTTGTGGCATAATCTACATCGATATGATCGTAGCCCACAGTGTAGGCGGCAATAATTTTTAGGTTAATAGCTCGATCGATCAATTCCTTGTCGATGGCAAGATTGAACATAGATAATATAGCATCATATTCAGGGATTAAATCCAATACTTCGGCTCGTGAAAATTCGTTGGAACCGACAGGTGGGAGAGTGACATCGTAGTTGGACTCCAATGCGGTGTATGCGTTTCCGGGCATGCGGAATGTAACCAATATCTTTTTTTTCATGCGTAGAAATGTGTGTGGTTATTGTTTTGAATACTTGGCATAAGCGGCTGCCAAACGAGTGTGGTAACCCTTTGAGGCATATTTAGGGCCGTTATATCCGCGTGCAAAAGCGCGCCAATTTTTAGTTTTCAGATATTTTACCAAATCGGAATTAATGAGGAATTGAGCGAAAAGCTCAAGTTGAGAATCTTCTGAAAAGCTCATCTTTTCGATAAAATCGTCGATAGAAGATGCCCCACACTTTTTCCAGTTAAATCCGCCAATTTGAAACATCCCCCAAAATGTAGATTGATTGGCAATTGATGCGTTTATAGTGCGAGCAGATGTAAGACGTTTGTATTGGAAATTTGGATAGCCCGCTGAAGCTGTGGAACTACTCCATATTACAGCGTGTGATTTTCGGTATTTTTGTGGGTTTATTCCGGCTTTTTTGAGTAGTCTGGAAAAAATGGAACGGTCAAGATTAATAACAGGATTACCTGGCGAAATAAATCCTTTGTGCTGTTTTCCGGCCTCAATATCACTCACAGCCTTTATTGCCGCCACATCCACTCCCAATTCTTGAGCCACCTTTTCATAGTCGGCTTCGGTGAGTGCTGTGTATCGGCTTTCGGCATCTATTATCATGAGTAAAGAGTCCGAAATCAATGGAGAATGAGGAGTAGCTGTGTATTCTCCCTGTGGTGCTATTATTGTTGAATCTTTTGTGGAAGTTTGAGCAGCAACTATCAAGTAGGCACAAGCTATTATCGCAATGGTTAATCGGTGTTTCATAATCGATTATAATCTAAGGTGAAAAAAACGGTCATGAAACATCCGGGTATGCGAATCTGCATAAAGATGTTTCATGACCGTAAAATTATTTATTACTGCTTAGCAAGCAGATCAAGAATATGCACCAAGTGATTCCAGAATTTTTCTACAGCAGGAATGTGCATTCTTTCGCGAGGAGAGTGAACATCGCGCAATGTAGGACCGAAAGAAATCATATCGAGATGAGGATAATTTTTGAGGAATAATCCACATTCCAATCCGGCGTGCAATGCTTTGCATTCGGGAGTGATATTGTAAAGATCTTCATAAGCCTTGCAAGCGGTTTTTAATACAGGAGAATCCATGTTTGGAGCCCATCCGGGATATCCGTCTCCATGAGTTACGGTAGCACCTGCAAGTTGAAATACAGCCTCAACTTGATATGCGATGTCATATTTTCGTGATTCTACAGAACTGCGTTGAGATGTAGTGACCATAATTTTATTGTCATCAATCATCTTCACAGATGCAAGATTGGTCGATGTTTCAACAAGTCCCGGAATCTCTTTGCTCATTGAAATTACACCGTGAGGGCATCCGTAAAGTGCACGAACCAACGCATTTGTGGTGTGAGTGTCGATGCAATACTCCGGAGCATCAACCGATTCGATTGAAATTTTCAAATTTTCGACACCTTTGTATTCGTTTTCGAGATACGCAATTAAATGATTAAGTCCAATGCGTAGGTTCTCTTTCTCTGTAGTGTGTATACCTACCACTACAGATGCTTCGCGAGCAATCGCATTGCGAAGATTTCCACCATCGATAGTAGATATTGCAATTTGAGTTTTTTGCATTATAGTCCAAAGGAATCGAGCCATCAATTTGTTGGCGTTTGCACGCTCTTTGTCGATGTCGGTTCCTGAGTGTCCACCCTTCATTCCGGTGAAATTAATTTTGAAATATTGGAATTTTTCAGGGGAGAAACTTCTCTTGTAATCAAATATAGCTGTGGTGTCGATACCACCTGCGCAACCGATAAATATTTCGGCTTCATCTTCCGAATCGAGATTGAGCAAAATGCTACCGGAGATCATCCCTTTGCCGAGATTCATAGCGCCTGTAAGCCCGGTTTCTTCATCTACAGTGAAAAGAGCTTCGATAGCTCCGTGTTGTATATCTTTGCTCACTAATAGGGCGAGTGCAGCAGCCATACCGATGCCATTATCAGCTCCGAGTGTAGTCCCTTTTGCACTTAGCCATTCACCTTCGATTACAGTTTCGATAGGATCGTTTTCAAAATCGTGTTTTACATCGTTATTTTTTTCGCACACCATATCCATGTGAGCTTGTAAAATTACTTTAGGTGCATTTTCAGCACCCGGAGTAGCTGGTTTTAGCATTACGATGTTTCCGATTTTATCGGTTTTATATTCGATACCGTTTTTTTCGGCGAAATCAATAAGAAATTGTCTTATCTTTCCTTCTTTTTTAGAAGGACGAGGAACTTTAGTAATCTGGTCAAACATTGTCCAGATTAATTCGGGCTTTAAGTCTTTAATTGTCATAACTATAGAGTTTGATGTTAAAAAAATTGCAAGTATTATATATAAAACGAATATATGTTAAAAGTGCTCTTAAATACCCCCTCGTAAACAAATTTAATGGGAGTAAAGGTGTAAAAACGATTAGCTTTTCATATATTTGCACCACAAATATAGCGCAAAAGTGAAAACGATGTAACATTTTTATGTTACTTTATTGATTTTAGCATAAGTACGCTTTTAAAAAGAGAGGATAAAGGTCTATACAATAAGGTATTTAGGTGCGAAAAAAAAGAAAGTGACACTTGAGCCATAAGACATGGAATAATATAAATAAAAAATAGAACTCTAAAACATGAAGTATTTTAATATCTTTGCTAAGTATTCATTAGCAATGTTTGCGATTGCTCTAATGACCGCCTGCTCGGGCAATAATGATTCAACCAAGGAAAACTCTGCATCAGCAAAATTGGTTAAAGCCGATGGTTCTGCCCTTACAGTACGATATATTGATAAGGATTCATTATTGAGAAACTATAGCCTGGCAAAAGATCTCAACGAAGCATCATTGCGATTGTCGAATAAACTTGAAGCAGCACAACGTCAAAAAGGAGCTGAAATACAAAAGTTTGCAGCCACCGTTCAAAATAAATACCAAAGCAATGGATATTTGAGCGAAGCAAGTTTCAATGCCGATCAACAAAAATTGCAAAAAATGCAGATGGAGGCAGAGAGTTATATGGCAAGTTTGCAACGATCAGCACAAAATGAATTGCTTCAAAATCAGATTCAACTCAATGATTCTGTAGAGAATTTTTTGAAAGAATATAACAAAGAAAAAGGTTATGATATAATCCTTGACAAAGCAGCTACGTTCATTATCAACCCTGCATTTGACATTACAGATGAGATTATAAAGGGACTCAATGCACGTTATAATAAGGTTGAGCCTAAAAAATAATAGATATTAAATCTTATACAAAAGGTCATAGCAGCGATTGGAATAAATCGGCTATGACCTTTTTTTGCATTTTAAGCATTATAATAGTGTAAGAGTTATTATTTTTGTACCCACATTCATATTAAGAATTTTAATGATTGATCAAATACTTACAGCGGAAACATCCGAAAAAACTGTACTTGTAGGACTTATAACACCTACTCAAAATGAGACAAAAGCACGGGAATATCTCGATGAACTTGCATTCCTTGCCGAGACAGCCGGAGCAGAACCTGTGAAAATTTTCACACAGCGTTGCGACTCGGCTAATATGCGCACATACGTGGGAAAAGGAAAACTTGAAGAGATACGCCAATATGTGGAGGATAATGAGATCGGAATAGTGATTTTTGATGATGATCTCACCACAAAGCAAGTGTCGAATATCGAGAACGAACTTAAAGTTAAGATTCTCGATCGCACGAGCCTTATTCTCGATATTTTCGCTAAACGCGCGCAAACAGCCAACGCCAAAATGCAAGTGGAGCTTGCGCAATATCAATATTTGCTACCTCGACTTACAAGAATGTGGACTCACCTTGAACGTCAGCGGGGGGGTATCGGGATGAGAGGTCCGGGTGAAACCCAGATTGAAACCGACCGACGAATAATTCTCGATAAAATAGCATTGTTGAAGGAGCGATTGAAAGATCTCGATAAACAGAAAACCATACAACGCAAGAATCGTGGTAAACTCACCCGTATAGCCCTCGTTGGATATACCAATGTGGGTAAATCTACATTGATGAATCTATTGAGCAAGAGCGAAGTATTTGCCGAAAATAAATTGTTTGCTACGCTCGATACCACTGTTCGCAAAGTGATAATCGACAACCTCCCATTCTTGCTCACCGACACCGTGGGATTTATTCGTAAACTCCCCACTCACCTTGTAGAATCGTTTAAGAGCACGCTCGATGAGGTACGCGATGCCGACTTGCTTGTGCATATAGTAGATATTTCTCACCCACAATTCGAGGAGCAAATCGAGGTAGTAAACCGCACACTCCAAGAGGTGTGCAATGCAGCCGAAAAGGATATGATAATAGTGTTTAATAAGATTGACGCATTCACCTATGTGCCTAAAGATGAGGATGATCTTACCCCGCGCACACGCGAAAATTTCTCGCTCGAAGAGCTTAAAGAAACATGGATGGGAAAACTTAACAACGATTGTATCTTTATTTCGGCAAAGGAAAAAATAAACATAAACGAACTTAAAGACCGATTGTATCAGAAGGCAAAAGAGATACATACCGCACGCTTCCCATATAACGACTTCTTATTCTATAAATATGATGAGGAGGAAAACGGTGGTGAAATAGAGGCGCAAGAGGGGGATTAGCCCCCCTCCTTTAGCCTGATACATGAATAACCAATAACCAAATAAAGTATGAAATTTAGAAATCTTCGCGAAAGCGAAATCCTGCACTTAGTGCATAATGGATGCCGTGCCGACGACTGGAGCAATGTGAGTGTGACGGATGGCTTCGATGCAAAGCGAGTGAGAAATGTTGAATTTTCTGGGACTATCAAATTGGGCAAGCTCAATAAAATCTTTCATTTAGAAGGAGGAGTCACGGTGAAATCGGCTATTGAAAATGCACGTCTGCATAATTGTGAAGTGGGAGATGATGTCTACATCGCCGATATAGCCAATTATATAGCTAACTATCGAATAGGCTCCGGAGCATTTATTGAAAATGTGAACCGAATAGTATGTGACGGAAAAACGAGCTTTGGCAACGGTGTGGCTGTGTCGGTGCTAAATGAAGCCGGCGGGAGAGAGGTTCCGATGTATGATCGCCTGACTGCGCATCTGGCTCATATGTTGGCAATGTACCGTTATCGTCCTAAAATGATTTCTGCAGTGGATGCAATGATTTCCGATTATGCTCGCAAACGAACATCCGATATGGGTACTATTGGGAAAAAAGTAAGAATCCTCAATTCGGATATAATCACAAATGTAAATATCGGTGACAATTCTCATATCGAGGGTGCGAGCCGATTGACTAATGGCACAATAGTAGGATCTGTGAAAGATCCGGTGTATATAGGTAGCAACGTGATGGCACAAGATTTTATAGTGTGTAGCGGAGCAAAAGTGGAGGATGGAGTGGTGCTTCTACACACATTTGTAGGGCAGGGGACACACATTTCACATCTATTTTCGGCTCACGATTCTATGTTTTTTGCTAATTGCGAGTGCGAAAACGGTGAAGCCGCAGCAATATTTGCGGGTCCATACACGGTGAGTATGCACAAATCCAGTCTATTGATTGCAGGGCAGTTTTCGTTTCTTAATGCCGGAAGCGGAAGCAACCAGAGCAATCACATGTATAAATTGGGACCTATCCACCAAGGGGTGGTAGAGCGAGGTTCAAAGACCACCAGTGATTCGTATATCCTGTGGCCCGCAAAAATCGGCGCATTCTCGCTTGTGATGGGAAGGCACGTGAATCATCCCGATACATCGCTCCTGCCGTTCTCATACTTAATAGAGAATAAAGGAAAATCATATCTTGTGCCGGGTGTGAACCTGAAAAGTGTGGGAACAATACGTGATGCACGCAAATGGCCTAAACGAGACCGAAGACGCGACAGCTACACCCTCGATTTGGTAAACTTTAATCTTTTAAGTCCATATACAATAGGACGCATGCTGCAGGGTATAGAATTGCTCGATACGCTTGAGATTACATGCGGTATCACTGCCGAAAGATATTCATTCCAATCAATGACCATCGAACCGAGAGCCTTGCGCAAAGGGAGAGAATATTATCGCATGGCAATAAATAAATTCATGGGAAATTCTGTGATAAACCGGTTGAAGGGTATAGATTTCAAATCAAATGACGATATACGCTCATATCTTGTGCCTACGCATAAGGTGGGAGCCGGCGAATGGGTGGACATGAGTGGGCTGATTCTCCCTAAAAGCGAGGTGTCGAGATTGGTCGATAATATTGAAAATGGGGTTATTACCACACTTGAAGAGATAGAAGATTTCTTTGGCGTTCAATATCAAGATTATTATGATATGGAGTGGACTTGGGTAGCCGATAAATTTAAATCATGGTATGGGAAAGAGCTCACTGAGATCACAGCGGAAGATATAATAGCGATCGTGGAGAGGTGGCGCGAAAGCGTGATTGCCATTGACAAATATCTGTATGAAGATGCGCGCAAAGAATTTTCATTGGTGGCAAAGACCGGATTTGGAGTTGATGGCTGTGCAATGCGCAAAGATAGTGACTTCGAGCAAGTGCGAGGAGAATTTGATAAAGATCCGTTTGTGCGCATGGTTGTAGATCATATCAATTTAAAAACAGGACTTGGCAATGAATTGATTTCAAGAATGAAAAAGATTATTTAAATTGCTCTACATTTAGTATATAAAATATAATTGTCTACTTCACTTAAAAATTGTTCATTATCGGAAGTGTTTTCATTATGCTGCAATAAAACATATATATTTGTAGCTAAAATAAGAAAATAAATTCTGATAATGAACAGTTTTGTTTCAAAAAATAGTGAACATTACGCAGTGATAAACTCCAATCTGGAATCATTCAACAATGATGCTACCCAGATGGAGCAATGTGCCATAATCATGTGTACCAGCGGTAGTTGCAATGTAAAAATCAATCTTGTGAATTTTACCTTGCAACCTAATGCTACATTGATGTTTGTGCCTAATGATATTGTTGAAACATATGATATATCGAGTGATTTTGACGCTACTGTGGTGACGGTAAGTTCCGAATTGGTAGGGGAAGCGTGTTCACGCTTTGGACATTATGTATTTGAGGTGTTGCATAGCAACCGTTTTTCGCAAGTAGATCCCGGTAAAATACATTTTGTGAAAAACATATTTGAAAATATACGGATGTTTTATGAAGATGTGGACTGTTCGTATCGTTATGAGCAGGGTTTATGTCAGTTGCGAAGCCTTTTTTGTTGGGCAGCCGATCTCATAAAACGAGGAGCCGGGATTGATAAAGAGAAGAATTTTACCCGTATGGAGGAGCACTTCAGGCGGTTTATGAAATATCTCACCGAGCGATATAAGCAATCGCGAGAGGTATCATATTATGCCAATGAGATGAATATCACACCTAAATATCTAAATTTCATAGTGCAATCGGTGTCGAAGCGCACCTGTAAAAATCTAATTGATGCCTATGTGATAATGCAATTGAAAACTGAATTTCGCTCTTCACAGAAGTCTATTCAAGAGATTGCCTATGAATATAATTTTCCCAATCAATCATTTCTGGGATTCTATTTTAAAAAATATGCAGGGGTGTCTCCGCGAAATTTTCGCAAAAAGGAGGATCAATAACGTGGCGATTATTTAAAGACTTATTTTAGTGGTAGTCATTTCAAGTGCATCATATACCAAAAGCGTGTCGGTGAGTAACATGCCCGTGTGGGTGATATATTTCAGGGCTTCTGTGGCTTGAATGATGCCAATGAATCCGGCAACAACTCCAAGAACTCCAAAATCGCTACTCGGACGAGTATTTTCAGGTTCGATAGGGAAAATAGTGCGATAATTGGCGTGTCCCGGAAGGATAGTCATCACATTGCCGGAAAATTGATTGATAGCTCCATGTATGAGTGGCATATTATGCTCCACACAAATATCATTAATAAGAAATTTTGATGCCGAATTGTCGGTTGCATCTATCACTATATCATAATGTGGTAGAATTTCTGATGCGTTATCCCTTGAAAAATATCGGTGCATGGCTATTACCTCAACTTCGGGATTAAGGTCGCGTATTTTACGTTTTGCGGATTCTACTTTTGGGATACCTATATCGGGGGTGGTGTGTATAATCTGACGTTGAAGATTGGATTCATCGACTGCATCGTTGTCGATAAGCCCTATTTTTCCTATCCCCGCCGCTGCAAGATATAGGGCTACAGGAGATCCGAGCCCACCGACTCCTATAATCAACACCTTAGCATCCCTTATGAGCTGTTGTCCTTTTTCTCCTATTTCGGGTAGGAGATAATGTCGTTTATATCGTTCTGCACGATTCACCATATCATCTGAAAATTATATATGCAAAGTTAGATTTATTTTTTTTGCAAAAAAAGCAAAATCGTTGCAACGTTTTGCATAGATAATACGTCTAAAATATATAACGGATCAAATAACAATTAAAAACTTAAAATCATGAAAGGAATTTCGTTGAAAGTAGTAATTGCAATCGCAATAATTTTTAATTTTATGGCTGCACCCTATATGAATGCAGCAAGCAACGAGATAGTGCAATGCCCCGTAGAGGTGAAAAATTTCACATCGGTATATTTGAAAGGGGGATTGAAGGTAGTGTATTGTGAAGGAACTCCATGTGCAATTATTGAAGGTCCTCGCAATAAAATCAAGAATGTGGATATTGTGCAGAATGGTAGAAAACTTACTGTTGATTATAGAGCACCCAAATCGGATACCGACACCTCGACTCCTCAAATAACAGTGTATCTTTCTTCAAAATCATTGAAAAACACCGATGTCACAGAAAATTCATCATTTGTATATGGAGAACATCCGGCAAGTGTAAAGAAATAACGAATAGATATATAAATTAAAGAATCATGCTCAAGAAAACGATTTTAAAGTATTCAATGTTAGTTGCATTCCTGATGGTGTGCATATCTCTATATGCCTCGCCGAAAATGATGGTTGCCAGTAAAAATATTGAAACCAAAATAATGAAAGTGGGGGATTTCGATGCACTGGATATAAGTGGAAGCATAAAAGTAGTGTATAAACAAGGCTCTCCGGGGGTGAAAATAGTTGGTCCTGATAATATAATTCCTTATGTAGATTTGAAATTGTCGGGAAAAACATTGTCAGTGAGTTATAAAAGCGGAGTATCGTTTAAATACATCGGTGCACCAACTTTGACCGTAAATGTTTCCTCAACACGATTATCCAAAGGATCATTGAGTGGAAGTGGCGACCTGATAATTGATGGAAATCTTAATGGTTACGATTTACAATTATCTCTATCGGGTTCGGGTGATATTGTAACAAATAATATTCAAGCCAAGAAATTGGATTTAACTCTAAATGGAAGTGGTGATATTGCTGTGAATGGGATTGTGAATGCCGATAATATAAATGTGTCACTCAATGGGTCGGGCGATATAAATACACGAGAATTGCATGGCAAAAAGATTGTAGTGAGCCTGAATGGCAGTGGAGATGTGGTGGTGAAAAATGTGAAATCTACCGATATATATGCGAGTGTCAATGGTAGTGGTGATATGGAAGTAAGCTCAATCAATGCCACAGCAATATATGGGAGCCTGAATGGAAGTGGCAACCTTTCATTGCGCGGGAATGCCAAAGCCGGAGTGCTGAATTTGACACGGTCGGGCGATCTTGATGCGTCATCGATGAAAGTAGAAAATCTCGTAGTAAGTCTCGACGGGTCGGGCGACATTAGTTGCTATGCCACCAAAGAATTGGTGCTTACAAAAAACGGTAGTGGCGATATTTCATATCGTGGCACTTCGAATGTAATAAAAAAAGGGAATTGGGACGACGATTAGAATAAAAAATTAGACATATTTCAATCAGATAAATCGGGTAAGACTGTGAAGCTAAGCCCGATTTTAATATATATTCCCCTCCTTGGTTATTGCAACTCTTAGAGGCTGTGACGACGATATGAATCGTAAGAAAATCGGGAATATGTGGCATAACGAGAATAGATTGGAGTATTTGCGAGAAGTATTCTTAGATTTTTTGAGAATTTTTTGAGGAAAAGTTTGGAGTTATGGAAAAAAGTCGTACCTTTGCATCGCTTTCAACAAAGAAAGGGCGTTTAGCTCAGCTGGTTCAGAGCATCTGCCTTACAAGCAGAGGGTCGGCGGTTCGAATCCGTCAACGCCCACAAAGCCGTCAAATTTTTGACGGCTTTTTTATTTTTATCCCCACTTAGCTGTAATATTGATAATGATGTGAGTATGGTATTGCATTATGTAGGAATAAAGAGTAATTTTGGGGCATAAAATTTGAGTTATGAAGTATTTGCGATTATATATTTTTCTTTGTTTCGCTATTATGCTGGGGGTGACATACGCCCAAGAAAAGAACGTGTGTGACGCTGATTCTGAAAATAACGATTCCATTGTGATAAGCCTTGTAACCTGCTATCCCGGCAATGAAACTTATGAACTTTACGGGCACACCGCACTACGAGTGAAGCGTGGCATGGAGGACATGGTGTATAATTACGGATTATTTAGTTTCAATGAGCCTAATTTCGTGTATCGATTTGTGAAGGGTGATGCACATTATATTCTTGGAGCTTATCCGTTTTTTATGTTTTTGCCTGAATATGAGCAGAGAGGGTCGAAAGTGGTGGAGCAGGTTCTTAATCTGGATCAGAAGCGGAGCAAAATGTTATATGATATGCTTGTGGAGAATGCCAAGCCTGAAAATTGTAGTTATAGATACAACTATGTATATGATAATTGTTCGACACGTCCTCGCGATTTGATAGAAAAAACCATAGGCAACACACTTAAATATCCGGCTTCAAAAGATTCCACTCTCACATTTCGCAAAGAGATGCGTCTATATGATGAGCCATGTAAATGGCAGCAATTTGGTATTGATCTGGCTCTTGGGAGCGGGCTTGACTACCCTCTAACTGCACGCGAGCAGATGTTTTTACCCGTAATAATGATGGAGATGCTCGATGGAGCACACTATGTGGCAGCCGATGGATCGGTGGTGCCGGTGGTGGCACGAAAAAATGTATTGGCAGATGGAGCAGAATATTCCACCGTGCCGGGTACCCCTTGGAATGAAACACCTATGGCTTTTGCTTTGGTGCTACTGATAGTTACTATTGTAGTTACTGTGTGGGATATACGAAGAGGGAAAGTTACAAAAATATATGATACGTTACTCTACACAACTTATGCACTCGGAGGGTGCATAATATTCTTTTTAATATTCGTATCGGTGCATGCCGCTACATCGCCCAATATTGTAGGAGTGTGGCTAAATCCGTTTTGCTTTGTGCCTGCAATTTTTATTTGGATAAAATCGGCAAAGAAGTTCCTCTATTTCTATCATTTTGCTAACTTTGCAACGTTATTGATGTTATTGCTTTCGTGGAACTGGTTGCCGCAGGTTGGAAATG
The DNA here is from genome assembly GCA_964646495.1 of uncultured Muribaculaceae bacterium. Taxonomy (GTDB): domain Bacteria; phylum Bacteroidota; class Bacteroidia; order Bacteroidales; family Muribaculaceae; genus HGM05232. Next base: position 21,080 of record CAZYEO010000005.1, on the reverse strand, counting down.
CGGCGTTTATCCCGTTAATAGCTTGCAGTGCAACAAGATCGCTTAATTTTATGATAATATATAGACGATGCGTAAAAAAAGGCAAGTAAACCGATTGCTCACCTCGATGTTGATGTCGATGGTGGCATTGTCGGCGTTGTCGCAAGCCAACAACGATCGTCCGTCGCTGGTGGTGGGTATAATAATAGACCAATTACGTAGCGACTACATAGAATTACTGCAATCACAATATGGCGAAAAAGGATTTAACCGCCTTATGCGCGATGGCGCATATTTTCAAAATGTGGATTTCGGTGTACCACGATTGGATGCTACTTCAGCCACAGCCATATTACTTACAGGAGCTTATCCGAATATCAATGGTATCACAGCCGATAAAGTATATAATCCTCTTGTAAAAAAGTCGGAATTTATACTCAGCGATCCCAAAACCATAGGGAACTTTACCAACGAGACTTTTTCGCCACGAAATTTAGTGGTATCGACACTTGCCGATGAATTGCGCATGGACAACAACGGGATGGGATATGTATATGCCATCGCTCCCAATCCGCAGCAATCCATAATAATGGCAGGTCATGCCGGCAATTGTGGATTTTGGATTAATGATCACACCGGAAAATGGGCTACTACTACATTCTACAAAGATGCGCCCTCATTTATGCAGACGCGCAATTACCAGCATCCTTTAGATGCTCGTTTGGACACAATGTCGTGGACACCGCTACTGCCATTGAAAGATTACACATTTGCCCCGGATCAAAGTAAATATTACTCCTACCGATATATTTTTGCGCCAAATGATAAAAATCGTATACAGCAATTTAAAAAGTCGGCACTTGTAAACGAAGAGGTTACATCTGTAGCTATCGATCATCTAAAAAATCTGTCACTGGGTAAGCGCAACCAATTGGATATGCTCAATATAGCATATACTGCCACACCCTATGAAAATACAACGGATAGCGACGGACGAATAGAATTGCAAGACACATATCTACGCCTTGATGCGCAACTTGCGCGTCTGATGGACTATATAGATAAGAATGTAGGACTTCAAAACACTCTGATATATGTGGCTTCTACCGGCTATTATGACGAAGTGCGCCGCACAGATGCCAAATTTAATATACCCACAGGAGAATTTTTTCCTGCAAGAGCAGTGTCGCTTCTCAACATGTACCTCATGGCGGTATATGGCAATGGCAACTGGGTAGATGGCTATGACCAACAACAAATCTATCTCAATCGTGTACTGATAAAAGAGAAAAATATAGATTTGAAAGAGGCTCGATCGAAAGCGAGCGAGTTTTTGCGTCAGATGAGTGGAGTGGCAGCAGCCTACACTATAGATGAAATAATCAATAATCCTGTAGGAGAACAGGAAAAACGATACAACCGCATTACAGCCATAGCCCATGATGGGGATGTGCGCATAGAAATTATGCCCGGATGGACTGTAGAGGACAATACACGACAATCCACAACAAAATCAAAACAAGTGCGCGCAAGTGCTATAAGCGCACCTATATTTATTCTTGCACCACAAGTACAGAAGCAGAAGATTACGTCGGTTACCGATGCCACTCTTCTTGCGCCAACAGTGGCGAGAATACTCCGAATACGTTCGCCCAATGCGGCGAGTGCCATTCCTGCGGCACTCTGAAAAAATAGAGACCACTTATGATAGTTTATTAAATTGCTGTCAATTGTCGCTATTTTATTTATCTTTGCAACTCAATAAGTTGCATAACAAAAACTAAGTAAAAAATAAACAATACCGATATATAATTATGGGATTTAATGATTTTCTAAAATCACTTTTTGGAAACAAATCGCAACGTGACGTGAAAGAATTGACACCTATTTTGGCTAAAATCAAAGCCGTGTCGCCTACACTCACCGATATTTCAAATGATGAATTGCGTGAGCGTATCACCAATCTACGCCAACGCTTGCAGGATGCCACAGCTCCTAAACGAGAGAAAGTGGAAGAATTGAAAAAAGAGATCGAAACACTCGATTATGAGAAACGTGAGCCACTATGGAGTGAAATCGATAAGATTGAAAAAGAAATTTTGGCTCAACTCGAAGATGAGTTGAACGAGATTCTTCCTGAAGTATTTGCAGTGGTAAAAGAGACTGCACAACGATTTAAAGATAATGCTACAATAGAGGTAACTGCGAGCCAATTTGACCGCGAACTTGCTGCTAAAGGTAAAGATTTCTTGACTATAGAGGGTGATAAAGCAATATTCAAAAATCACTGGATGGCTGGCGGAAACGAAGTCACTTGGGACATGGTACACTATGATGTGCAGTTGATCGGTGGTATCGTGCTTCACCGCGGAAAAATTGCGGAAATGGCTACCGGTGAAGGAAAAACCCTTGTGGCAACCCTTCCAGTATTTCTTAATGCCATGACCGGAAACGGTGTACATGTAGTAACCGTGAACGATTATCTTGCAAAACGTGACTCGGAATGGATGGGACCATTATATATGTTCCACGGAATTTCCGTAGATTGCATTGATAAGACACAGCCAAACTCATCAGAACGCCGCGATGCTTACAATGCCGATATCACATTCGGTACAAACAACGAATTTGGTTTTGACTATTTACGCGATAATATGGCTACTGCACCTGCCGATTTGGTGCAACGCAAGCACAACTATGCAATTGTGGATGAGGTAGACTCGGTACTTATTGACGATGCTCGTACGCCATTGATTATCTCAGGTCCTATACCAAAGGGTGACGACCAATTATTCTTGGAGTTCCGCCCCAATGTTGAGAAAGTGTTTAATGCACAAAAACGCCTTGTTACTGAATTATTGGCAGATGCAAAAACAAAAATCGCATCCGATGATAAAGATACCCGCAAAGAGGGGGCATTGCTATTATTCCGTGCTTTCAAGGGATTGCCTAAAAACGGAGCGTTGATTAAATACCTCAGCCAAGATGGAATCAAGCCACTTATGCTTGAAACCGAGGCACACTATATGCAGGACAATAGCCGTGAGATGTTTAAGGTTACTGATCCATTGTATTTTGTAATCGATGAAAAAAACAATAGCGTGGAGCTTACCGATAAGGGTATCGATATACTTACCGGTAATTCCGATGACCCTCATTTCTTCGTGCTTCCCGATATTGCATCACAACTTTCGGAACTCGAAAATCTGAAATTGTCGCCACAAGAAATTCAAGATAAAAAAGATGAACTTATGCAAAACTATGCCATCAAGGCTGAACGTGTGCATACTGTGAATCAACTTTTGAAGGCTTACACCCTGTTCGCACTTAATGTGGAATATGTGGTGGATGAAAATAAAGTGAAGATTGTGGATGAGCAAACAGGACGTATCATGGAAGGACGTCGATATAGCGATGGATTGCATCAAGCTATCGAAGCCAAAGAGGGGGTGAAGGTAGAGGCTGCAACACAGACATTTGCTACTATTACATTGCAGAATTATTTCAGAATGTACCATAAACTTTCCGGTATGACCGGTACTGCCGAAACAGAGGCAGGTGAGTTGTGGGACATCTATAAACTCGATGTGGTAACTATCCCAACCAATCGTCCTATATCGCGCAAAGACAACAATGACCGCGTGTATAAGACAAAGAAAGAGAAATATAATGCCGTGATTGATGAGATTCAACTTATGGTTGAGGCTGGTCGTCCGGTGCTTGTAGGTACTACTTCGGTAGAAATTTCAGAATTACTCAGCCGCATGCTCACCATGCGCAAGATACAGCACAATGTGCTCAACGCTAAGTTGCATCAACGTGAGGCGGATATTGTGGCACAAGCCGGCCGTAAAGGGGTAGTGACAATTGCTACCAATATGGCAGGTCGTGGAACCGACATTAAGCTATCGCAAGAGGTTAAGGATGCAGGTGGATTGGCTATTATCGGTACGGAACGTCATGAATCGCGTCGTGTCGATCGCCAGTTGCGTGGTCGTGCCGGTCGTCAGGGAGATCCGGGATCATCAGTATTCTTCGTGTCATTTGAAGATACCGTAATGCGTCTTTTTGCTACCGACAGAGTAGTGAAAATGCTCGACCGTCTTGGGCTTAAAGAGGGCGAGATGATTGAAGCCAATATGGTGACAAACGCTATCGAAAATGCACAGAAACGAGTGGAAGAGAATAACTTCGGTATTCGTAAACATTTGCTCGAATATGATGATGTGATGAACGCACAGCGTAACGTAATATACACCAAGCGTCACCATGCACTCATGGGAGAACGTATCGGTATCGATATTATGAATATGATATACGACAATATCGAAGCTATAGTATCATCCTACGGAAGTCAAGATGATTATGCCGAAATGTCGATGAGCATATTCAAATCATTTGCCATCGAAATGCCATTTGACGAAATCAAATATCGTAAGATGCGCGAAGAGGATATGATCGATGAGTTATATAAGGCTGCTATGGCAGCATTGAAACGCAAGGGTGAACGCATGCAAGAAGTGTCATTCCAAGTAATACGTCAATTGGTAGAAGAACGCGATGCAAAAGGTCTTATCAGAGTACCTATAACCGATGGCAAACGTGTATTTGGTGTCACAGTAGATATTACCGAGGCTTATGAAACTCAATGTAAATCGGTAGTTAAAGCATGGCAAAAAGCTATCACGCTGATGTCGATCGATAATGCATGGAAAGAACATCTACGCGAACTTGATCAATTGCGTCAATCGGTGCAAAATGCAAGTTACGAACAGAAAGATCCGCTATTGATATATAAATTGGAATCATTCAAGCTATTCAAAGAAATGGTGAATACGCTTAACACAAAGACTATATCGGTGCTTATGCGCGGACAAATTCCTATGCAGGAATCTGCACCCGAAAATGTGCAAGCTGCAGCTCCAGAACGCAAGCCCGACACGAGTCGCCTTGTGGCAAGCCGCGAATCTTATCCGGGAGCCGATGCGCAACGCGCAGCAGCCTCACGCCAACAAGGTGATGTGCATCGCGAACCCATCAAGGCAGCACCACGCGTAGGTCGTAATGATCCTTGTCCGTGTGGAAGTGGAAAGAAATTTAAAGCATGCCACGGTAAAGAGGATTAAAATACCGAGGCAAAATGCTACAATAAAATAAAGCAACGCGGTGAATCACTTGAAGTAGTGGTTGCCGCGTTACTTTTTCATATAGAACATTTTGTAAATTATAGCATTAGGGTAGGGAAATATTCGGGAGATAAGAGTTATCTTTGCACTCTATTTTATCGAACTATCAAATAAAAATATATGGCTATTAAGTTTTCAGATCCTACAACATTTACATATAACCCCGATGAGCAACCCAAGAAAATATTTATCGAAACATACGGTTGCCAAATGAATGTAGCAGATAGCGAAGTGGTGGCATCAGTGATGAAAATGGCAGGATATAATGTGCATGACGATGTGGAATCGAGTGATGCGGTATTTATCAATACCTGTTCGATTCGTGATAATGCCGAGCAGAAAATATTCTCGCGCCTGCAACAGCTTGCAGTGATAAAGAAGAAAAAAGGGGGTAAATTCATAATCGGCGTGATAGGCTGCATGGCAGAGCGCATAAAAGAAACATTGATCAATGAATATGAAGTAGATCTTGTGGTAGGACCCGATGCCTATCTCGATCTCCCTACGCTCATAGGTAGCGTGGAAGCCGGAGAAAAGGCAATAAATATAGAGCTTTCAGATACAGAAACATATCGAGAAGTCATCCCATCGAGAATCGGAGGCAATAAAATCGGAGGATTTATAAGCATAATGCGAGGTTGCAACAATTTTTGTTCGTATTGCATAGTGCCATATACTCGCGGACGTGAGAGAAGTCGCGAGCCACAGAGTATATTGAATGAATTAGAAGCCCTCCGTAAAGCAGGGTTTAAAGAGGTAACCCTATTGGGGCAAAATGTAAATTCATATCATTACACCTCTCCTACAGGCGAGGTGGTGACATTTGCTGCACTCCTTTTGCAGGTAGCCGGTGCAGCCCCCGAAATGCGTGTTAGATTTACAACATCGCACCCCAAGGATATGAGCGATGAAATCATAGCCACAATAGCATCCACTCCCAATGTGTGTAATCATATCCATCTGCCGGTGCAGTCGGGTAGCAACTCTGTGTTGAAAGCCATGAACCGCAAATATACGCGCGAATGGTATCTCGACCGTATTGCAGCCATAAGAAAGGAAATTCCCGATTGTGGAATAAGCAGTGATTTATTTACCGGATTTCATGATGAAACTGAAGAGGATTTTCAAGAAACTCTCGATTTGATGCGTGAAGTTGGATTTGATGCTTCGTTTATGTTTAAATATTCCGAGCGTCCCGGCACATATGCCTCAAAACACTTGCCTGATAATGTGAGTGAAGAGGTGAAAATAGATCGCTTGAATAGAATGATTGCATTGCAAAATCAATTGTCGCAACAGAGCAACACCAACGATATTGGAAAGGTGTTTGAAGTACTCGTAGAGGGGTATTCAAAACGTTCTAAGAATGATCTATTTGGGCGAACTCCACAAAATAAAGTCGTAGTATTCCCAGCAGGGGATCACAAAACCGGAGATTTGGTGAAGGTAAAAATATTGAGTGCATCATCCGCAACATTGATCGGTGAAGAAATAAAATAATAAACTAAATAAGGGGTATGAAAGAAAGACTCTGGAACAAGAATTTTGTGGTAATAACCGCAGGAAATTTTCTATTGTTTTTTTCATTTTATTTACTTCTACCGGTATTGCCGCTATATCTTAACGACTCCTTTCATGCCGATAGCCGCTTAATAGGTATAATATTGTCGGGCTACACTATCACAGCCCTGATAATACGCCCTTTCGGAGGATTTATGGTAGATAGTTTTCCTCGAAAAAAGGTGCTATTGATATGCTATTTTTCATTCTTTGTGATGTTTGCCGGCTACCTTATAGCCGGGACATTACTATTATTCGGCGTAATAAGGGCACTCCATGGATTGGCATTCGGATCGGTAACAGTAGCCAATAGCACTGTTGCTATCGATGTAATGCCACCATCGCGACGAGCAGAGGGGATTGGATTTTATGGGATAAGTAACAACCTTGCAATGGCAATAGGACCCACCACCTCATTGTATATGTATGAGGCATTACCACAATTCCACTATATATTTCTTCTTTCCCTTATCACATCCGGAATAGGATTTGGATTTGTGTCGATGGTGAAGCCACGACTAAGAGATATGGAACGAGAGAAACAGCCTATATCATTAGATCGCTTTTTCCTAATTAGAGGCACGCAAGAGGGGATTACGTTGATATTTTTCTCATTTGCTTACGGCATACTGTCTACCTATTTAGCTATATATGGTAGAGACGAGGTGGGGATAACCGATGGTGCCGGACTCTTTTTTATGGTGATGGCTGCCGGATTGATATTGTCGCGACTATTTTCGAGTAATGCACTCAATAAGGGATTTATAACCCAAAATATCATGGTGGGAATGATGCTTGTGATATTAGGATTTCTGCTGTTTGTATTATTTAAGACGCCTCTATTCTATTATTTGGCAGCATTGATAATAGGTGGCGGATATGGATGTTTGTGTCCGTCGTACCAAACTATGTTTATAAATTTAGCTCCCAACAGCCAGCGAGGCACAGCCAATTCCACCTACTTGACATCGTGGGATGTGGGGATAGGTGCAGGTGTGCTTTTGGGTGGTGGAGTAGCTCAGCATCTTTCATATAATTCAGCATTTATCATGGCATCCATGTTCCTTTTTGGAGGAGCTTTGATTTTTATTCTGAAAACCGCCAAACACTACAACACCCACAAACTTAGATAATTGAGCAAGAAGCAACATAATAGCTGAAATGTTAAATATATAGTATGAAAATCATATTTTATACTTTAAATTACCAAATATGGTAATTTGTGCTTACCTTTACAGGGAATTAAAGCATTTCACCAATGGAGATAATTTTCAGTGATGAAGCGTTATCGGAATTATATATAACAGGTAAAAAAAGCGACCGTAAATATAAGCAACTCTGTAAAAACAAAAAATTAATCAATGGGTACATTAGAGCAGTAAAAGTAATGTACGAAGTAGAAACAACTGATGATTTGAAATCAATTAGTTTTTTGCATTACGAGAAGCTAAGAAACGATCCTCGAAGTTCTATCAGGATTGCAAACGGAATGATAGAACGATTGTTGTTTATAGAAACAGATGACGGCATTGAGGTAGAACTAATTGAAATAGATAGCACTCATTATGGCAACAAAAAGTAACAAACCGGTTCCTGCAAGGGCAGTTCACCCGGGAGAAATCTTGCGTGAAGAGTTGCAGGAGCGAGGAATTAAACAAAAAGAATTTGCTCGATTAATAGAAATGCAGCCCACTCATCTTAATGAGTTTATTAAGGGCAAGCGTAACATGAACGAGGATTTAGCCATCAAACTTGAACAACAACTACATATACCATTCAAGGTTTGGATGAATCTTCATAATGGATATGCCTATGATTGTAAAGCAATAGAAACGCTAAAAGGTGAAGAGAAAGTTGCTTTTGATTATGAATCGGCATGTTCTAAAAAATTTAATCTTCATTTAATCTATAAGAAATTAGGAATAAGTGAATTAACATGTATTGAGCGAGTTAAGCGGTTGAAGGATTTATTCCTATTTGACTTGCTTTCGTCTGAAGAATTGAGGTTACCTATCTCAGGTCTTTATAAGCACAGCGAGAAAGTGACAATAGATGAGAGAAATATGCTTTCATGGCTTATTTTGAATAGGAAAGAAATTGATAAAATTGACAATCAGTCTAATTATATTAATGGGAATGCACTATTAGCAGCTAAAGCCATTGCTCGTATGGCTAATGATAATAGCATTTGTATTAGTAAAATTAAACAATGTCTCAATATGTATGGTATTTCTTATGTTGAGGTTGAAAAGATAGACAAAGCACCAATTGATGCATATTCAACCATAATCAACTGTCATCCGGTCATATCTGTTACTTACAGATATAATGATTTGGATAAATTAGCTTTTGATGTACTTCATGAGCTTTGTCATATAGATAGGCATTTATCCGATGAGAATAAAGCATTTATATCTGTAGAAGGTATAGAATATTCTTCTGACCCACGTGAAAAAGAAGCCAATGAGTTTGCAAGACAGATGTTGATTCCGGATAATGTCTGGAAAAATATACTTAAATCACGGTGTAATAGCTTATCTCCATACAAAATTGTCCAAACCATCGCATCAGAAGCGCAGAAGCATGGGATAAGTCCTTCAATTGCTGTTTCGCGATATAAACATGATGCTAATTGGTATAAAACGTCATCATACAAATCACCTCAAATCCGTTGATTTCCCGTAATGTGATCAAGGAACCTATATAATGGTGTGGAATTGTGGTGTGGGAATGCAATAAATTACAATAATTATGGATTTTGTGGTAATTAATATCGCAAAATACTTGACAACGGGCATTTAGATTATTAATTTTGCATTCAATTTGGGTAGATAGGCTTTTGGCGTATTGTGTCCCCAAACGGAAGAAAGTAAATGGGCAATAATCAAAAGAAATCCCACATCTCATATTTCAGTGCGAATATCACCTCAATCATCAGTGTGGCATTGGTGTTATTACTGCTTGGGTTGGTGGCTTTAATAGGAATCGCAGGAAGAAATCTTACCAATAAGATTAAAGAAAACATAGGATTTGATGTAGTAATCAAAGAAAATGCTACTGTCGAGGATATAAATGTGTTGAAGCAGTTGTGGAATCGAGCCCCCTATGTATCGAGTGTGAAATATATTTCCAAAGAGGAAGGATTGCGAGAGTGGGAAAAGGAAACCGGTGAGGATCTTGTGGAGATGCTTGGTGTGAATCCTCTTAATGCTGAGTTTGAGGTGAGAATGAAATCAAACTATGCCAGCGTGGATAGCATGAATGTGATAGAGCGAGGACTCCGCAATAATCCTGCAATAGAATCCATACAGATGCATCGCGACATGATTTCTTCGGTGGAGCACAATATCAATCAAATAGCGATAGTGCTTTCGGTAGTGGCATTAATACTAATGATAATCTCATTTGCACTTATTAATAACACGATAAGGCTATCTGTGTATTCAAAACGTTTTATAATTCACACAATGAAGCTCGTAGGAGCCAAGCCGGGATTTATCCGCCGTCCGTTTATAGTAAGTAATATACTAAACGGAGTGATAGCATCCTTCATAGCTATGGCAATATTGAGTGGCATCATGTATTACGGAATTTCTATGAATGAAGATTTGGGGTTGCTCCTCTCACCAGAAAGCGTGTGGTGTGTGTATGGTGGAATTGTGGCGTTGGGTATAGTGCTTTGTGCTATGGCATCTTCGCTTGCTGCCAATAAGTTCATAAGGTTGAGCTATGACGACCTATTCAAAAAATAAGCAATAATAAAGAAATATTAAAAATAAGGAAAGCTATGGCTAAAGACGCTCAGACAGACGATGACAAAACTGTGAAGGGAATTGATTTTTATCAGTTTCCGTTAGCACGCTATAATTTTATTTTCATGGGAATATGCGGAGTGATGATTGTACTCGGCTTCGTATTAATGATAGGCTCGCCCAATGGGGAATCTTTTAATCCTGATATATTTAGCGTTCGCCGCATTATTGTCGGGCCAACAATTTCATTTCTCGGATTTGTGCTTATGGCGTTTGCCATAATCTTCAATAAGAAGAAATAAGCCTGACACATAATAATTACATAAAACATACAATACATAATGGATATTTTTCAGGCGGTAATTATCGCCATTGTAGAGGGACTCACCGAGTTTCTCCCCGTATCATCTACCGGACACATGATTATAGCCCAAGAGATACTTGGAGTTCCATCGACCGAGTTTGTGAAGGCATTTACCGTAATAATACAATTTGGCGCTATTTTGTCGGTAGTATTTCTATATTACAAGAAATTTTTCGTGATGAAAAAGATGAAAGTCTGCGATGCAAAAGCTGTTGCAGGGCTATCAGGTGGTGCTAAATTCAAAATCTATTTAAAAAGATTTTTGGATAAATATGACTTTTATTGGAAACTTCTGGTTGCTTTTATCCCTGCTGCAATATTGGGCTTTGCCTTCAATAATATAATTGATGAGCTACTTGAGAGCGTGATGGTAGTGGCAGTGATGCTGATACTTGGAGGTGTACTGATGCTATTTGTAGATAAATGGTTTGGAAAGCGTGATGTGGATAAAACTCTCACCGAGCCGAAAGCCTTCAAAATAGGTTTATACCAATGTATCGCCATGATACCGGGTGTGTCGCGTTCTATGGCAACGATAGTGGGGGGGATGCAACAAGGATTAACTCGCAAAACGGCAGCCGAATTTTCATTTTTTCTTGCTGTGCCTACTATGCTTGCAGCCACAGCCTACAAATTGTTGAAACTTATAGTAGACCCCGTGCAGCGAGCTATACTTATGGATAATATGCACATATTAATCATAGGAAATGTGGTGGCTTTTATCGTAGCAATTCTTGCCATTAAATTTTTTATCAATTATGTGACCCGATACGGATTTAAGGCATTCGGGTATTACCGCATAATAGTTGGTGCAGCGATTATAATAATGGGACTTTGTGGAATTAATATGCAAGTGAACTAATGATAGATCCGATAGCCGGAGAAATGTTTTTTGTGGACAAACCACTTAAATGGACATCGTTTGATGCGGTGAAACGAGTGCGAGGAGTATTGGCTCGCCGAACAGGTAAAAAGAAACTCAAAGTAGGGCATGCAGGCACTTTAGATCCGTTAGCAACAGGAGTGTTGGTAATATGTACCGGTAAAGCCACGAAACGTATAGATGAATTGCAGGCTCATGTGAAAGAGTATGTGGCAGCAATTAAATTGGGAGCTACAACTCCATCATTTGATTTGGAAACTGAGATTGATGCCACTTTTGAATGGGAGCATATCACTCGAGAATTGATCGATGAAAAATTGCAACATTTCATAGGATCCATTCAACAAATTCCGCCGGCATATTCAGCTTGCAAAGTTGATGGAAAAAGAGCATATAAATTGGCAAGAAAAGGGCGAGAAGTAGAACTCAAAGCCAAAGAACTTGTTATTGATGAGATAGAAGTGCTTGAATGGGTTCCACCGCTTTTGACGGTGAGAGTAGTGTGCAGCAAAGGGACTTACATTCGAGCCTTAGCCCGCGATATTGGGGAAGCCTTGGGTAGCGGTGCGCATTTGGCGGCTCTACGTCGTACACGAGTTGGCGATGTAACCATAGATAGTTGCCGTACAGTCGATGATATAATAAAATATCTCGAAGAGGTAGATGTGGTGAAAGCGGATGATATAGAAGAATAAATTAAAAACGATATAAATATGAAATTGTCAGAATTTAAGTTTAAGCTACCGGAAGAACTAATCGCAAGTGAACCTACTGCGGTGCGCGACGAATCACGATTAATGGTTGTGAATCGGAAAACCGGTGAGATAGAGCACAAGGTATTTAAGGATATTATCGAATACTTCAATGAGGGTGACCTTTTTGTGTTTAATGATACCAGAGTGTTTCCGGCAAAATTATATGGCAACAAAGAAAAAACAGGTGCAAAAATCGAAGTATTCCTATTGCGTGAACTTAATGAAGAGCATAAATTATGGGATGTACTTGTAGAGCCTGCACGTAAAATTCGTATCGGTAATAAATTGTATTTCGGAGTAGATGAGTCGATGGTGGCAGAGGTAATCGACAATACCACATCGAGAGGTCGTACACTTCGTTTCTTGTATGACGGTTCGCACGAAGAATTTAGAGAAGCACTTTTCAATCTTGGGCAAACTCCACTCCCATCATATATCAAGCGTGAACCCACCGAAGATGATGTGGATCGCTACCAATGTATATTTGCTAAAAATGAGGGTGCGGTAGTGGCTCCCGCTGCTGGACTTCATTTCAGCCGTGAATTGATGAAGAGAATGGAGATTAAAGGTATAGATGCCGGATATATAACATTACATTCGGGATTGGGTACTTATCGCGATATAGATGTTGAAGATCTCACTAAGCATAGAATGGATTCTGAGCAGATGGTGGTATCTGATACTATCGTGGAGCAATTGAATGCTACCAAAGATGCCGAGCACAAAGTATGTGCCGTAGGAGCTTCTGTGCTCCGCGCATTGGAAAGCACAGTGGCAATGGGTGGACGCATAAAACCATATACAGGATGGACAAATAAATTTATATTCCCTCCCTACGATTTCACAGTAAATGATGCGCTTGTAACCGATTTCCATATGCCATATTCCACAATGTTGATGCTTGCATCTGCATTCGGAGGATATGATAATATACGCCATGCTTATGACGTAGCAATAAAAGAAAATTATCGCTTTGGAGCGTATGGTGATGCCATGCTCATACTATAAAAGCATAAAATAAACATTTGACGAATGAATTTCACCCCATTAGTGCGGGGCATATTTCATCGTCGTATAGCAGCCGCCGAGCGTTATGCGGAATATTCTGAAGATATTCAACGTGGAGTCCTAACGGAATTACTCCGCAAAGCATCGGATACTGAAATAGGGCGGAAATATGAATTTGCCTCTATATCTTCCTATCATGAATATCGTGAACGTGTGCCACTTCACGGATATGAAGCATTGTGTGCCGATATTATGCGAATGGTGAAAGGGGAGAAAAATGTGTTGTGGCGAGGGGTTACCGATCATTTTGCACAATCATCGGGCACATCCGATGGCAAAAGCAAATATATACCCATCACCACCGATTCATTCAAGAAGTGCCACTATCAGGGGGGATTTGATGTGGTGGCTCATTACCTCAATCTTGTGCCCGATAGCCGAATTTTTGCCGGCAAAGGGTTTATACTCGGAGGAAGTTATGCCAACCAGTTGGATATACCTGCAGGTGTGTGTGTAGGAGATTTGTCTGCCAATCTCATTGATAATATCAATCCGCTTGCCAATCTGGTGCGAGTGCCATCGAAAGAGGTTGCTCTCATGGAGGATTGGGAAAAGAAACTGCCGGCGCTTGTGGAGGCGAGTAGGCGAGCCAATATAACCAATATATCGGGTGTGCCGTCATGGTTTCTTACCGTATTGAGAGAGGTGATGAAATCAGAAGGAGCAACTTCGATTCATGAGGTGTGGCCTAATTTGGAGGTGTTTTTTCATGGTGGTATAAGTTTTGATCCGTATCGTGCGCAATATGCATCGATATGCGATGCTACTAAGATGCACTATCTCGAAACATATAATGCCTCGGAAGGCTTTTTTGCCGTACAATCTTCGTGGGACACCAATGCAATGCTTCTGCTACTCGACGTGGGTGTGCTGTATGAATTTATACCCTTGGATAATATTGATGACGAGCAACCTCGCGCTATTCCTATTTGGGAGGTGGAGAAGGGGGAAACTTATGCTTTAGTTATCACAGCCAACAACGGATTGTGGAGGTATATGATAGGTGACACAGTGAGGATTGAGAGTGTAAATCCGGTAAAAATAAAAATTGCAGGTCGCACTAAGCATTTCATAAATGCCTTTGGCGAAGAACTTATGGTGCATAATGCCGATGCAGCCATAGCCAAGGTGAGCAGCCAATGCGGAGTAGAGATACTCAATTACACGGCAGCACCGGTATATACCGGTGATAATTCAAAGGGATATCATCAATGGCTTATAGAGTTTGCCACCGTTCCCGATGACATTGAAGCGTTAGCCGAAATTTTAGATAAAAGTATTCAAGAGGTAAACTCTGATTATGAGGCTAAACGTTATAAAAGCATTTTTCTTGATAATCTTAAAATTACAGTAGCGCGCCCACGTTTGTTTGACGATTGGCTTGCCACTACCGGGAAATTGGGTGGGCAACGTAAGATACCTCGTCTTGCTAATGACCGTACAATTATGGAAAAAATGTTATCGATGAATCACCGATAACCTGTAATAATACCGATTATAATTTCCCCAATAATTAATTTTAGATTAACTTCGGGACATAAATTATAGCTCTTCGGAATCAATAATATTATAATCATGAAGTATCGTTTCTTATCAGCTTTTGCGTGTTTGATGCTGGCATTTGGCATGATTGCCAATAACCCAAAATACGTGTTTCTATTTATTGGTGATGGTATGGGCATGGGGCATGTAATCAGTGCAAATAAATATTACCGTGGTGTAATGAAAAATGAAAACCACTTGTTGATGATGCAATTCCCTGTGGCTTCAATGGCTCTTACATATTCAGCCAATAACACCATTACAGATTCTGCTGCTGCCGGAACGGCATTGAGTACAGGATCAAAGACCAACAACGGGATGCTCGGCGTGACCCCAGATAGCGTGAATGTATATAGCATAGCACAGCAATTCAAGGATAAGGGGTATGGAGTAGCCATTGCTACATCGGTAGCTCCCGATGATGCTACCCCGGCTGCATTCTATGCTCATCAACCCTCGCGATCGATGTATTATGAAATAGGGAAAGACTTGGCAACGAGCAATTATGATTTTTTTGCAGGGAGCGATTTTCGTGGAGCCAAGAAAAAAGATGGCACACCCAATGATCTGTTTGAGATATTTGATAAAAACGGATATAAAGTGATACGTGGGCGCGATGAAGTGAATCAAATTCCTCAATATGACAAGGTAATACTTTTGAGTGAAGAAGGGGTGAATCCCAATGAAATAGGGTTTACAATAGATTCTGTGAAAACTGCATTGACTCTTCCACTTATCACCCAGCAGGCTATTTCGCATCTCAAACGTGTATCTCCGGAAAAATTTTTCGTGATGATTGAGGGTGGAAATATAGACCATGCAGCCCATGCCAACGATGGGGGTACTGTGATTAAAGAGATTGTGAATTTCAATCAAGCATTGCAGGAAGCATATAATTTCTATTTGCAACATCCCAATGAAACTCTTATCGTAGTTACGGCAGACCATGATACCGGAGGCATGACAATTGGAACTAAAGGTGGAAATAAAAACCCTAATTTTGCCGCAATTGATTATCAACGAATGTCGAAAGAAGTTTTTGCCGATGTATGTGTGGAAATGATGAAAGATAAGAAAAATATTTCATGGGATTGGATGAAAAATTTCCTCAATGAAAATCTCGGACTTTATGGAGCTATCCCTGTAAGCGAAGACCAAGATGAAGAGTTAAAAGAGGTCTTTGAAGAGGTCTTTGTAAAAGGTGATAAAGATTATGAGAAAACATTATATAAAACTTTCTCTAAATTTAATGTGGAGGTATTTGACCTATTGGCAAAGATAAATGGATTTGGATGGACTACCTCATCGCACACAGGTAATTTAGTTCCTGTGTTTGCAATAGGAGTTGGTGCTGAAGCCTTCAGTCCGGTAAACAATAATATAGAAATTGCCGATAAAATACGCAAGATAAGTGGCATAGGTAAATAAACACAAATGCATATTCTGTAAAACAAAACTTCCTGCAAATCGATTTAAGTTTGCAGGAAGTTTTTGTTTTAGTGCATTTCCACTTTGGCAGTGGGTGGTAGTTGGGTATTACGTTTGTCTACCGCATCTACTACGGCAGTTGCGAGGGTGCGGAATGCTTCTCCGCTGAGTGTATTGCTTAGAGCTACCGGTATTCCGGTGTCGCCACCATCGCATATTCCTCCTACTAACGGAATTTCGCCCAATAGAGGCACATGCATCTCCTCAGCAAGACGTTTGCCACCATCTCTGCCGAATATATAATATTTTTCATCGGGGTGAGGAGCCGGTGTAAACCAAGCCATATTTTCCACTAATCCGAGTATGGGTACATTTACTTTATCGCTTTGGAACATGCTAATTCCTTTGCGTGCATCGGCAAGAGCCACCTCTTGAGGTGTGCTTACCACGATTGCACCGGTGATTCCGAGAGTTTGCACCAAAGTGAGATGTATGTCGCTCGTGCCGGGGGGCATATCTATCACGAAGTAATCGAGCTCGCCCCAGTTGGCTTCGGTGATGAGTTGTTTCAGGGCATTGCTTGCCATTCCTCCGCGCCATAGCACGGCACTCTCTTTATTTACCAAAAAGCCTATGGAAAGTACTTTTACTCCATATTTATCTACGGGTAGAAGCATGTTTTTTCCATCTACCTCCTCCATGTAAATGGTTGCATCCTCCACTCCAAACATTTTAGGTGCTGAGGGTCCGAAAATATCGGCATCGAGCAGCCCTACCTTGTATCCTGCTTGAGCGAGCGAAACTGCAAGATTGGTGGCAACCGTGGATTTCCCAACGCCACCTTTGCCCGATGACACGGCAATAATATTTTTTACTCCGGGAAGCGGATTTACTTTTTCAATGATAGGCTGACGTGATTTTACTGCGATGTTTCCTTTGATTTCCACCTCTTTCCCTATGTGGCTCACGATTGCTGCTTCGCATGATTTTATGAGCGATTTGATGAATGGATCGGTGGGCTTGTCGAAAATAAGTGAAAAACTCACCTTGTTGCCGTTGATCCGTATATCGTCTTCAACCATATTTGCCGATACTATATCTTGTCCGTTGCCGGGATAACGCACATTACGGAGTGCATCGAGTATCAAAGTAGGATATAATTGTTGCATTATTGTGTAATTTTAGTGGTTGCATATTGGGCAACCGTTGTTGAATTATTGTTGTGAATCCTTATCCTGCACTAACTGCGGACATTGTATATATCCACGCGAAAAGCTCCTATATGTATCCTCTTCGATTTCAATATCGGGTTCTTGCAGGTTAGTGGAGTGATCCAAGTGAAATTTTATATACTTAATGCTTAAACCCCTATCGAGCCATTGTTGTTCGTAGAAAGTTTTTATTTCGAGAATATCGTCTACCACATCCGAATGATATAGATCAGCGGTGTTGATAAGTGTGGGGAGGGTATTTAATTGCACCAACGCATCAGTGTAGGTATATAGGAATGGACTATCAGTTTTTAGATTCACGATTCCGCCATCAATCAATATATTGCGGTAGAAATCGAGGAAACGAGTTGATGTGAGGCGTTTGCGCACCTTTTTCATTTGTGGATCGGGGAATGTGATCCATATTTCAGACACTTCGCCTGCACTGAAAAAATGGGTTATTAGCTCTATATTAGTACGGAGAAATGCAACATTTGAAAGATTTTCTTTCAATGCTTCTTTGGCTCCAGTCCACATGCGAGCCCCTTTAATATCTACACCTATGAAGTTTTTATCAGGATATTTGCGTGCCAACCCTACGGCATATTCACCTTTTCCGCACCCCAATTCGAGTACAATAGGGTTATCATTGTGAAAATACTCTTTATTCCACTCCCCTTTGAGGGGGAATCCTTCGGCATTAACTGCCGAAAATGGATATTGAAATACGTTAGGGAATTTGTCCATATCGGCAAATTTCCTTAATTTATTTTTTCCCATATATGTTGAGATACAGATTTATTTACGAGCTATTTTAATATAATGAATGTTGTTGTCGGAATGTTTGATTCCCACAATATAGAAATTACTGCGGAACCCTTCGGCATTTGTTACGGCGTCCTCACTATTAGGGTTGCCGGATGCTATCACAATGCCTTGCATATCGTATATACGATATTCGGATATAATTTCATTGGATTTTATAATCAATAGATTGCCACTGAAATAGGCTTTTAAATCGTTATCGCTTAATTCCAATTTAGAACCTGTGGGATCGTTGAATATATTAAAATTATTCCACACGGGGGTAGCTTTATATATATTTACTGATCCATCGGGCACATATAGGGTAGCTTCACTGGTTTTCACTCCGGAGAATGTTTCAGTGCCTATAGTTGGCGGAGTGGAGGGCTTAGCAGTGACTTCAGTTAAAGAGATGCAATTTTCGAAAGCATAATCACCTATCGACTCCACATTTTTAGGGATTATAAATGTACGGAGGCTATTCCAATTGGAGAAAGCATATTTACCTATTTCGGTGAGATTTTCGTTTAGAATATCGGGGGAATCAATGCTTATGCAGCCTGCAAGCATAAAATCGCTTATAGATGTAATGCCTTTGGGCAATGATATGCTTTGTAGCTCGGTATTATAATAAAAAGCGCCATCACCAATCGATGTCACAGTATCGGGAAGCTTGATAGATACCATTTTTTTGTTGTCGGCAAATGCCCACATTCCGATTGTTGCAAGAGTTTTGCAGGGGGTGAGGTCGATAGCCGTCAATGATGTGGAACGAAAAGCACTTTCACCTATTCCGTGTAATTCCGAAGGAAAAGTGAGGGTAGTGAGTAGTTTACATCCCATAAAGGCTGATGCTCCTATCAATGAGGTTTTGGGAGCAATAGCCAGCGTAGATAATACTGGGCAGTTGAGAAAAGCACAATTGCCTATTGTTACACTGCTCGATGACGTTGGTTGCTCCACAGTGGTGAGTGCTACGCATTTAGAGAATGCATATTGCCCTATAGTGGTAACCGATTCAGGAATTGTAATTGTGGATAATGCCGAACAACCGCTAAATGCGTATTCTCCTATCGTAGTGAGCGAAGTCGGGAGCTGGATTTCTTGTATTTTGGTACATCCGCTTAGTGCTCCGTCACCGATTTTGGTGATAGTGCCGGGTAGAACTATTGCCACATATTCTTTTCCAAAAAAGGATAAGGGTGGAAGGGTGTTGGCATCATAATTCACAGCTTGCCCAAAATAAGCTTCATTGCCAGAATATGGTGCTATGGTGGCAGATTGGAGGTTGATAGATGTGAGGTTGGAAAGCTCATCGTAGATAAACTTAAAATCGCGCACATCAAGCACACCGGTAACTGTGAGAGATGTTATGTTTTTGTCATTATTGATAAGTGTAGCAAGATTTCCCGGAGTACAGCTTATCTCGGTAGCTGATATTCTGAGTGTAAAAGCTATAATGACTGCCCAAAATAGGAATATTTTTTTCATTGTGTTCAATTAATTGCTATGGTTATTTGCACAAGGGATGACATGGGTTTTTCATATAATAGTATTGCACCCCTCATATATCATTGCAAAGATAACACATACTGATTGAATTTTTTCAAAATAAGATGAAATAAAATAAATTACAACAGCCTGATATATAAATTTGTGATAATTTATATGCGTGAATCGATGTGAATAATGCTCTGCACAATCATCATGTCGCGTACTTCCTTGCGCGGAACTTCTATATCATCGTATTCTGGATTGGCACTGCGTAGTATCATCATGCTGTCATCTGAGTGTCGGCGTAGGTATTTTACCATGCGATAGTCGTCGAGTAGCACCACATATATTTGCCCCCAGAATATTAATGATTGATTGGAAACATAGCGTATGGCTATATAATCGCCATTGTTTATCACAGGTTGCATGCTATCCCCACTCACTTTCACGATTTTGCAATTTTCGGGAATGTTGGGAATATCTATTGCTCCGATGATAGAATCATCGGCAAACATCAGGCTGCGTGGAGCACTTCCTGCCGTAACATCAATGTCATACACGGGAGTCCCCTTGCTACATTCCATAGCATTTTCAGGAATAGTAATAAGTGGGATTGAGTCAGCCGGAGTAGGCTTGGCAAAAGGCAGATCCGAGCCATCGCGCAGCCATGTTTTTGACACCCCCAAATTCACCACTATACGATTGATGAGTGCATCATTGACTGGTAAACGCCCATTGAGGTGCTTCGATAAATTGGATGCATCTATCTCTATGCGCGAAGCAAATTCATTTTGAGTAAGACCCTTTTCATTTATCAAATACTTGATACGACTTATCACAGATTCGTTTTCCATAATCAAAATATATAGGTGAGTTTCAAAATTATGGCGCAATTTACAACATATCTGGTATATTGACAACTTTGCATAGTAAAATTACCATAAATTCACCCCTACCATCCAAAAAATCAGAAAAACATTGTTTTTTGGCAGAATATTACTACCTTGCAGGGCAAACACCCCAATAGCATGAAAAATAATCCCCACATAATCCC
>CAZYEO010000004.1:0-34591 GCA_964646495.1 uncultured Muribaculaceae bacterium | reverse complement strand
AATACATATATCTATTTTGCTAAATAGAAAAACATCAACTACAACGATTTTAATTGATTACATCATCATAAAACTGTGCATAATAATTAAAATATAAATTCACTCTATTTTTATTATGAATATGACGGAACGGTTTAAAAATATTCTGAGTCCAAATACCAACACGGTTATTTTAACTGAAAAGATTAGCCAAATCTTATCTATTATCGAGTCAATTCCCATTACCTTATTTTTATTCGATAATAAAAAACATATTATCGAGATGCATAATCTCGAGCATACGCAAAAAATAGGAATATCTAATTCCACAGTGGAGGTGGGAAAATACTTGCGTTACCACTCCACGAAGGATTCAATACCGTTCAATCAAACTTGCGATGCAATTGATAATGCAATCGAAAAAGCAATCGAAAATAAATCTACTTACAATAATGAGTATCGAATCCTTAATTACTATTTTAAGATAATCGCAACCGTTAAGGGCAAAAACATCCTTGTGCAAGTGAAGGATATTACCGATATCAGAGCAAATATACAAAAACTCGAATCGACCATCAACAATGAATTATTAAAGATTATTTCAGCCGGTGGACTCTACTCGTGGAAATATAATGTGGAGAAAAAACTCTTATCATTTACCTCGGATAATTCTACAATGGGTGATGATATATCATTAGATGAGCTTCTCAGCGTGCGAATACCTCCCCAATACAAAAGTCAGGTACTAAAACTTATTGACGATATTGCAAATCAAGGCATAGAGCATTGCGAAATAACAATACGATGCATCGACCAAACCGGGCGCAGTATGTGGATAAACATTCATGCCACCCCATCTGAATACAACTCAAGAGGAGAGGTAACGGTAATCGCCGGCTCGCAAAAAGATATTACGCAAGAATATGAATATACGCAAAAAATAAATCAGCTCAATTTGCAAAACGAGTTGATTTTAAATAACATAAACTCTGCTTTAGTTTATCTTACACCCGATTATAGAATTGTATGGGAAAATATATCCAAAGTATTTTCGCATACTTTCGCAAAAAATTACTACAAAACAGGCACTTGCTGCTATGAGGCTTTCAATCGAGATACGCCATGCAATAGTTGTGTCATGCGTAGAGCAATGGAGTCGAAGAAAAGTGAAATTTCAGAATACACCACCCCCGAAGGTGTTATAGTAGAATTGACAGCCAATCCCATTCTGAATCATAATAATGAGATAGAGGGTATAGTGTTGAAAGTTGATGATGTGACCGAAAAAAAGGAATCGATTAAAAATCTGAAATCAATGGAGCAAAAAGCATCCTCAGCCAATCAACTTCTATCCACAATATTAGACAATCTCCCATCATCAATCTTCGTAAAGGATGTGGACGAGAATTACCGATACATCATAGCCAATAAAGAACTTTGCAAAAAACTCGGACTTACTGAAAAAGAAATTATAGGGAAAACCGACTATGATATTTTCCCGGAAGCCGAAGCATCTAAATATTGTAAGGATGATAGGGAGGTTATAGAAACAAATTGCGCTAAAACAATAGAGGAAACTGTTACTTTTATGGATGGACTAATAGTTTCGGACACGATAAAGGTACCTTTAATTAATGACATAACAAATAAAAAAAGGTTATTGGTAGGGATGAGTATGGATGTGTCGGAACGAATACGTGCATATCAAGAGTTGGAAGCCGCAATGAAAAAAGCCGAAGAATCCGATAGGTTGAAGTCGGCATTTCTTGCCAACATGAGTCACGAGATAAGAACACCTCTCAATGCCATTGTAGGATTCTCGGAGTTAATGGGTACATGCAGCAACGAGGAAAGAGAGGAATATATGCGCATAATATCCACCAACAACGAGTTGTTATTAAGATTGATCAATGACATATTGGATCTTTCAAAATTAGAGTCGGGTATTATCCAATTCAATGATGAAGAGTTTGATTTGGCACAATTCTTCACCGAATTATCCTCTTCAATGCGACAACGCCTCACCAACCCAAATATTAAATTCATCACCGAGAATCCATATAAAAGTTGTGTCATAAACACCGATAAAACACGAATGACTCAGGTGTGGCAAAACTTCCTCACCAATGCTATTAAATATACCAAGAGCGGATATATCAAAATGGGGTATGAGCATGTGGATGAAGGAATTAAAATATATGTTGAGGATTCCGGAATTGGAATTTCCGATCAAAAAAAGACTCGATTATTCCAACGCTTTGAAAAACTCGATTCATTTGCTCAGGGCACAGGGCTCGGCTTATCAATATGCAAAGCAATTACAGAATTGGGAGGAGGCAAGGTGGGATGCATTTCAACAGAGGGAAAAGGATCAACTTTCTGGTCGTGGAAACCACTTAATATTATAAAATTAGAAAAGAAATAAGGGTATCTACAAGTAATATAGACAAGTTTTATTGGAATTTAAATGTGTCGATTGGATGAATTTGGCTATTTTTGCACTGTTATTTATATAACAGCTATTATAAACTGCTTTTAAACGACACTGAATGACTACTCAAAAAATCAAAAATCTCCTTTTTGACCTTGGAGGTGTGATAATGGATATAGAGCGCGACCGATGTGTCGCAGCTTTTGTGGCTCTGGGTATGAAACATGAAGATGTAGACAATATGCTCGGACTATATTTGCAAAGTGGCACTTTTCTTCAACTCGAAGAGGGGCACATCAATCCGGCTCAGTTTCGCGATTGGGTACGCACTCAAATACCACGAGTATTATCAGATGCCGACATAGATGGTGCCCTCAATGAATTTCTCATAGGAATACCCGTGCATCGATTGATTTCGCTTCGCGAGCTTCGCAAAGAGTACAATATCTATATGTTGTCGAATACAAATGCCATAATGTATAATAGCAAAATAGCTGATGCCTTTAAGGCTGAAGGGCTTGTAAGAGAGGATTATTTTGATGGAGTGAGCCTATCTTTTGAGGCAAAATGCTCTAAACCGGATGCAGAAATATTCAAATACACCATAGATAAATTGGGTATAAACCCGACTGAAACTCTCTTTTTCGATGATTCTCAAAAAAATCTTGATGCAGCTGCCAAATTTGGATTTCACACATCATTGGTAGCTCCGGGTACGGAATTTATCGATTATTTCAAACAATAACAACATCGATAAATGGCTACTATTCTTCATCATTCCCCTATACTTAGTGACCGCAAAATTGCCGCCACAATCGGGATGTTTGATGGAGTTCATGTAGGGCACTCCAACATAATTGACGATCTAAAAAGAGAGGCTGAAGCCCGAAATATGGATTCCGGAGTGATAACCTTCCGGAATCACCCACAACTAATGCTTCGTCCCGACAGCGATTTACGCCTCATAATGCCTATCGAAAAACGATTACACCACCTATCAAAATTAGGACTGGATTATATCATTCTATTCGATTTCACCGAGGAAATTGCCTCCTTGAGCGCATTTCAATTCATTAAAATGTTGCGCGATAATTACAACGTGAGGTTTCTTATGATTGGATTCAACCATAGGTTTGGACATAATCGCACCGATGGCTTCGAGGAGTATGTGCGCTTTGGTGAGCAACTCGGAGTCGAAGTAAAACAAAGTGTCGAGATTAAAAAGGACAACCATCATGTAAGCTCCTCAACTATACGTAAACTCATAAAGGGGGGAGATATGCAACAAGCAACAGCTCTAATGGGAAAAACGCACGAATTGTCGGGGGTAGTGGTGCATGGATTTGCCAATGGAAGGAAAATTGGATTCCCAACGGCAAATATGGATTGCGATCCCAACATTATCGTTCCGGCAAATGGAGTATATGCCGTGAAAGTAATGCTCGACAATGGTGAAACACATGGAGGTGTATGCAATATAGGATTTCGCCCCACCCTTGATAACGGAAAAAACCTTACAATAGAGGTAAATATTTTTAATTTTTCTGCCGATATTTACGACAAAACCATTACTATAGCGTTTATACAAAAATTGCGTGACGAAAGAAAAATGAATTCTCTTGACGAATTGAAAAGCCAAATAGAAATCGACAAGAAAAAAGCCGAATTAATAATTGGGGAACAAGATGCCCTATCACAAATAAATATCTGAAATATGGAAATAATTAATTTTGACGAGCAAAATTCGCTTCTTAGCCAATATATGCGTGAGCTCAGAGATATTGACGTGCAAAACGATCGTTTACGTTTCCGCACCAACCTCGACCGCATGGGACAAATTATGGCTTATGAAATTTCCAAGCGAATGAATTACAAATCTGTTTCAGTAAAAACTCCTCTTGATACTGCAGAATGCGAAGTAATTGACGAACAAATAGTGTTGGCTACAATACTACGTGCCGGATTACCTTATCATGAAGGATTTCTCAATTGTTTCGATTATGCTGAGAACGCATTTGTGAGCGCATATCGCAAATACAAAGAAAAAGACAACTTTGAGATTCACATAGAATATATAGCTTCCCCTCGACTCGATGGGAAAACATTAATACTTGTGGATCCGATGCTTGCTACCGGAGCATCTATGGAGCTATCCTATGAAGCTCTTCTCACAAAGGGACATCCTTCTAAAATTCACATTGCATCAATTATAGCTTCGCAACAAGCAATCGATTATATAAAGGCTAAATTTCCCGAAGATAAAACTACAGTGTGGGTAGCTGCCATCGACAGCACAATTAATTCCCACTCATATATAGTGCCGGGACTCGGAGATGCCGGCGACCTCGCATACGGCGAAAAAGAATAGCTATCGAGATATTAGGCGTGCATATCCCATTTCGAGGAGGAATGTGGGACGATATGATAGTTTTGCCTTGCGCAAATTTTCTATCCCCATATCCTCTTCGCGATTTATATAAATGTAATGTTCCGGCAGATGCCGAGCAAATTCATAATTTATCATAGCATAAGCCTCCTCGTAATTTACTTTAGCTTTCTCCACATTCACACTAAAGGTGTCGGCATGAATAGCACTCCCATAGGTAAAGGCAATGAGCAAATCATCTTGTATATAGATAACTCCACCTATCAATCCGAGTTGATGCAAGTGTGTTAGAGCACGAATTATCGCCTCTCGCTCTAAATTAACGGTAAAAGCCTCCTCTTTATGCTCGCGAACCCATTCATTTTCAAGTTCGATACACTGCGGTACATTAATAGGCGTTAGCTCCTCATAACGATAATCAGGGTACATGGCTCTGAACTTATTGAGCTTATTGCGCTTGGCTTGTAGTTTTTTGCCCGACAAAGTTGCAAGCGCACAATGTAGATACACATATTCAGCCCTATGTCGCACATTCACAATCTCAAATTCCTCGATCAATCCGTGAGTTTCAAGCGTGGTTTTCATATATTCCACGGGTCCCAACATTTCAAAATTTTGCCCCTCTAAAGCAGCTTCCTTTTTAAGAATCTCGATAAGAGGGACAATATCGCCATCGCCAATGGGGAAATAATAAACTAAATGATTGCGTATGCGTGTACGTATAATCAGAAAATCATTCCACACTGCCCACTGCGTACTCTTGGAAAAATTCCATGAATACAACGTGGGAAAGGAAAGAGCACTACTACGAATCCCAGCTCCATAGGTAAACGATAAAATATCATTTCTATCGTTCAAACTCAAATCTTGATATGCAAGAGACATAAAAATATATATTATTTTTACTTTATAACCAATCAGCTGGTCCTATTGTTGAATTTATAAATTATCTTACTCAAAAACGGATATAAAATCACCGGTATTTATATTAATCTGAAAACAAACCTATAATATCTAAAACAAAACCATCATGGTAACTATAATACATAATTTTGCTTGAAATAATTAATTACACATTTAAGACATGAAAAATAATGTATCCTTAACATTGACAACTGCAATGGCTGCCGGAATGTTGATAGCCCCGGAGATAACATGTGCTGCATCACAAAAAGAGCAGGTCAGTGAAAAGAAAAATATTTTGTTTATAGCTGTAGATGATTTGAAACCACTTTTGGGATGCTATGGCGACAAAGTGGCAAAAACCCCTAATATTGATAAACTTGCTGCCCAAGGCACAGTGTTTACCTCTGCCTATTGCCAACAAGCAGTATCGGCAGCGACAAGAGCGAGCCTGCTCACCGGATGGTATCCGGATAAAACCCAAGTTTGGGATTTGAAAACAAAAATGAGAAATAAAAATCCCGAAGTGGTGACTCTACCTCAATATTACATTGACAATGGCTACACAACAATGGGAATCGGTAAAATATATGACCCCCGTGAGGTAGACAAAAAGCAAGATGTACATTCTTGGAGCGAACCTTATTATGACTATGAAGACTATCTTGATAAAAACTACGGTCGTCCTGTAATGGCTCAATATCAAAGCGAAGCCGTAAAGAAAGAATACAAAAAATATGTTGAAGAGGCTAAAGCCCAAGGACTCACCAAGAAAAATGAAATAGAAAAATATGTAACCAAATTTGTGAAGCCCACCACCGAATGTGTAAACATTCCTGATGATGCATATAGCGATGGGGCTATTGCCAATGGAGCGGTGAGCATAATCAACAATTATGACTATGCCGGCGGAAAGCCTATGTTTTTGGCTGTGGGATTTAAAAAACCACACCTACCATTCTGCGCTCCTGAGAAATATTGGAATATGTATAAGCGCAATGAAATGCCTTTAGCTCCATTCAGAAAACGTGCCGAAAATAGCCCTGCATACGCTTATCATAATTGTGGGGAGCTACAATTATATTCTGATATTCCATCAATAATATCATTCTCAGACGTATATAACACACAAATTCCTGACGATAAGGCTCGTGAACTTATTCATGGATATTATGCATGTGTGTCATATATGGACGCTCAAGTGGGAAAAGTAATAGATGCACTCAAGAAAAAAGGTGAATTGGATAATACGATTATAGTATTATGGGGCGATCATGGATGGCATCTTGGCGACCATGGATTATGGAACAAACACACAAACTTTGAACAATCTACTCGTGTACCTTACATTATAGTAGATCCATCGTCAAAAAGTCAGAAAGTAGATTCTCCGGTGGAATTCTTATCAATATATCCTACTCTGTGCGAGCTATCTGGCTTGCCAATACCGGAAGGACTTGACGGCGAAAGCGTGGCTTCGGTAGTGAAAACCGGCAAAAGTACAAATACCAAACAATATGCCGTGAGCCAATTTCCTCGAGGACAAAAAATGGGTTATTCCATTCGCGATAAGCGTTATCGCTACACTGTGTGGGTAGATTGGAAAAATCGCCAACTAAATGCAGAGCATGTATTTGATGAAGAATTGTATGATTACGAAAAAGACCCTAACGAAACTATAAATGTTGCTACCGATGCTTCCTATGCAGAAGCGTTGAAGCAAATGAAATCGTATTGGGCTACATACAAGAAAAATCATTGTACAAAATGAAACAGATTTTAGTGATATTATGTGCTTGTGTGGCATTTGGCGTATGCATTACACAATTAAATGCCACATCACACATAGTATCGCAAAAACAAGACACATTAGCACAGCGAGTGGATATACTTGTAAATATAGCTAATTCCGCCTCTATAGTTGACAGCAAATGGGTTCCGGTAGGATTAAAGAAACCTTATGCTATAATAAGGGAAAAGGATTCTGACAACAAAATAATCTATCGTTTTGAATTAAAATCGGGAGATAACTCCATGGAAGGATTATTTCCCGGTCAAAAAGTAAGTAGAGCAGAATTGTCATATTGCTATGCCACAGCCAATGATTATGCTGATTCGAGTACTCTAATCAAAGCACAAAAATTAAAAACCGTTCATTATGCCGGTAAAGGATCATGCCAACAGGGGGATTCTGTACATTATAGCTTTAAAATTAAAATACCATCCAATATGAATTGCGCGAATGCCGATGTAATATTTGCACAATGGCACGGAATGCCCACCAGAACGATGATAGCCGATGAAACCGGACATCATTATCGACCGGGCGACAAAGGATATAAATCTGCTATGGATAAGATGGCGTTTCGTAGGGGGCAAGGATATGAAGCAGGCAAGCCAACCGGATGGATCATGGACCATGGTGGTGTACCTGTGTTAGCATTTGGATTTCAAGGGGGATATTTCTACCTAAAAGCTCACTCCGATAAAAAATTGATTACGGATGTATATGAATTATGCGATGTGAATGCCGGAGATACATCAATCAATCAAAAAACGAGTTGCAACAAAATATCCACCATAATTAAACGCATTCCCACCAATCAATTTCCACGAGACAAATGGGTGACATTGAGCGTGAAAATAAGATGGACAAAATATGACCCTACACAGAATATCATCGAACGAAATGGCACAATATCGGCACAAATGAAGTGGAGTGATAAAGAAAAAGAACATGAATTACAATTGGCAAAGAATCAGAATATATATGCCGGAAGAAATGATGAAAACGGCTATTACTTTAAATTTGGAGCTTATCGACAAAATGGTAATAATGTGCCGGTAAAATATTATATAACAGGATTTGAACAAGAAATTATAAAATAAAAATTATCATGACCTTATTAAAAAATTGTATCGGATTAATGACCGCAGGACTCGTATTGCCATTTTCAGTAAGTCATGCAGAAAATAAACAAACTACACATCCCAACGTGTTGATGTTTGTGGTAGACGACTGGGGCAATTTTGATCTTTCTTATTCAGGATCTAAATTATACGAGACTCCAAATATCGACAATCTTGCAAGTAAATCCACATTTTTTTCTGATGCTTATGTGGCATATCCTCGAAGCGTGCCATCGCGCTATTCATTGATTACCGGTCGCAATTGCGCTCGTCCGCAAGCCGGAGCGCGAAGCGACGACCGCAAAGTAGATGCCGATAGCTATTGCATCGCAATGCCTTTTAAAGACGGTGGATACGAAACTTATTTCATTGGGAAATGGCATCTTAGCGATGGCAAAACAATGCCTCAAGACAAAGGTTTCGACATAAATATAGGAGGTGGACGTGCCGGTTCTACGGGAACATATTTCTCACCTTTCAATAAGCCCGGAGCATCTAATCCCGACAAACTTATACAAGGAATGGATGATGCTATAGATGGCGAATATCTTACCGACTACATGACACGCAAAACGGTAGACTATTTGAAATCACCCCACGACAAACCATTTTTTGCAATATGTAGCTTCTATGCAGTGCATACACCTCTGGAGGCAAAAGAAAAAATGATTTCAAAATATGAAACCAAGATAAAAGGGATGGGGCTCGGTGATGACCCAATGAAAAAAGAAGAAGCAGGAGATTGCAAAACCCAACAAGATAATCCTACATACGCTGCCATGATAGAATCGGTAGACGAAGGAGTGGGAAAAATGATACAAGCATTGAAAGAAAGCGGGCAACTCGACAACACCATAATTGTGCTAATCTCAGATCACGGCGGATTGTCTAATAGAGGAAACAACCGGGAGCTTGCCACATCCAACACCCCTTTCAAGGGTGGTAAAGGTCACTTATATGAAGGTGGGCTACGGGTCCCGATGCTAATAAAAATTCCGGGACAACAAAAAGGGACAAATTCGCAAGTGCCTGTGGTGAGTTATGACATTCTTCCAACCCTTGCAGATCTATGCAATGTGAGTGTAGATGCTAATGCGGAATTGGATGGATGCAGTCTTAAACCAATACTTGAGAATAAAAAGGACATGAATTTGACCAATCGAGATTTGTATTGGCACAAAGCATCACAACGCCCCACCTCAACAGGAGATTACGTATCGAGTGCCATACGTAGTGGAGATTACAAACTCATCGATTTTTATCAACAAAACCGTGTAGAATTATATAATCTAAAAACCGATCCGAGCGAAAGTCATAACATTAAAGATGAAAACCCTGAGGTAACCAAACAAATGATGGATAAATTAAATGCTTGGCGCAAGGATGTTAAAGTAAAAATGGCTGATCCCAAAACAATGAATCATAACGACAATAAGTTGAACCCCGGAGATAAAGCTAGCGACGACAAAAAAGCCGCTCGAAAAGCCGCTCGAAAAGCAAAAAAAGAAAATCAAAAATAACTTTATATTAATAACAAAAAAGACTATATTTACATTATGAACGTATTATCAAAAATAGCATTAGGTGCAATGGCATTGCCGGCTATGCATTCTATGGCGCAAACTGGCAAGCCGAATATTATATTAATAATGACTGACCAACAGTCATATAACGCCATAAGCGCATATGCTGACATCACAGATGGGTCATATTTTTCGACTCCAAACATTGATCGATTAGCCAAAAACGGAATTTCATTCACTCGTACTTATTGCACTAATCCAGTTTCGGTTCCATCACGTTTTGCTTTATTCACAGGTATGTATGGCGGACAATATGGAGTAAGAGAAAATCAATCGGCTGATGCCGATGAAACAGAGGTGCGCTCAATGCTTGCCACCAACGGAATGGGTACCGTATTTGAAAATGGTGGATACGACACTTACTATGGGGGTAAAGTGCATCTGCCCTTTTCAGCCACAGAAGGACGATCTAAATTTGCAAGACCCGTGGGCTATGGTTTCAAAAACTGTTTTACAGAAGATGAACGTGAAGGCTTGGGAAATGAATCAGCCGACATTATCGATGCAAAAGGACGCGAAAAAAGCGCAAAGCCATTCTTGTTGGTTGCTTCTTTTTTGAACCCTCATGATATTTGCTTAGAATCTTCAACTAATTTATCGACAGAAGTAAAAGGAAAAAACAAAGGGAAAAAAGGGTTGATAGCCGATTGCGTGCGCTCAATGCGTGCAAAGGCAGCAGCTATTGATTCGGTAGAATTTTATAAAAATCACGCACCACAATTGCCCTACAACTTTAACCCTACTGCACTATACCCAACCATGAAGAAAAGTCCCAATAAAGACTTCCCAAATTGGTATTGGAGAAAATATCGTTGGACATACGGTCAATTAGTATCACTTGTTGATAGCCATATAGGCTCAATCCTTGATGCACTCGATAGAAATCCCGAACTTAAGAAAAATACAATAGTTGTCTTCACTTCCGACCACGGTGAAATGCAAGGAGCACACCAGACAGTAACTAAAAACCTTCCTTACGAAGAATGTCAACGCGTACCATTCATTTTCTGTGGACGTGGCATAAAAGGAGAACAACGCGACAACTCATTAGTGTGCAATGGAATTGACCTACTACCTACCCTATGTGAACTCGCAGGAATTAATATTCCCCAGAAACACGATGGAGAATCTCTCGCAAAACGAGTATTAGGAAAAGGGAAAGCCGTAGACCGCAAAACATTATATGTGGAGGGCGACGGATTCCTTAATATAATAAGCGATGACAACAAATATACTTTGTTCGATGGTAAAAATTCAGGAGAGATGCTCATTGATATGCACTCGGATAAAGGAGAATTAAAGAATGTAATTGCAGGTAATGAACCAAAAGCCGCTGAAATGAGGAATTTGTTACCACTATCAAATCTAAAAGGTGCCCTAAACACTGGAAAAAATAAGAAAAGTAAGAAGAATAAAGAAGAAACCGTGGAGGACAATGATGGAGTTTTAGATGCAAAAGCAGCAAAAAGAGCTGCTAAAAAAGCTGCCAAAAAGTCTCAAAAAAATAAATAATCAATCATCATAATTTTTGAGAATTATTTAAAACAGTCGGGATAGACAATAACTCAAGGTGTCTCCCCGACTGTTTTATCACAAAAAGTGCTAATTAAAACAATAGTAAAACCCCTAAAACGAGAAATAAAACCTCTTAAAAGGTACTATCGGATAATTTTGTAGCCATACTACAACAACGAAAACATGAGACATAAAAATAATATATTACAAAAAGCAGCTATCGCAGTAATACTTGTATTCATTTGTGTAGCGTGCGGAAAAGAAAGTAATAAGAATTGTGAATCATACAACCGAAGAGAAAACATACCATCGGTTGAAGATAGTGCAACTGTGACAATGTCGGGCAATGCAACATTTGTCAGAGGAACTAAAAGAATATTTATAGAACCTTATGGGGATGATACGGATCGATAGGAAAATTAAAGGTGTAGATATTTAGTTATCCTCTATTATGCCCAACATTAGAATTTAACAAGACAGAGCTACTAAAACATGAGATAAACAGAAAATTAGCTATAAACCTGAAACAAAACCTTCAAAAACTAAAACAAGACTCCCCCCAAATTATTGTATCCTATTTTTGTAGACAAATAATTAAACTGTATAAGATTAATATAAACTAAAAACTTGTCATGAATAAACATCTGTCATCTATCGGAATGAGCATATTGTGCCTTTTAAGCTGCACCAATGCTTTCGCTTCCGAGTCCTCCTATTCATCGGATAAGGATTTAAGCATTAAAGAGATTGTAAAAAATCACTATAATGATAATCTTTATGTGGGAATGGCTATTGCCGGAAAATCGCTCGATGCACTATCGGGAGAGATTGCTAAACGAGAGTTCGATTACATGACTCCGGCTAATGATTTTAAACAAAGTTATGCTCATCCCATATTTAAAACATGGCGTTGGGATATTGCCGATAATTGGATAGACTTTAGCAAAAAACATAATGTAAAATTGCGCATACATGGCCCGATTAGCCCACAATGTTCTAAATGGGTAAAGGATGACAACTTAGAGCCCGTAGAAATGGAGAAAATGCTCGATGAGTATATGACCAATCTATGCGTGCGATATGGAAATAAACCAGAAGTGAAATGGATGGATGTAATCAACGAAACGATTGCTAAAGGTACTATTACTGATTCAATATTCGGAAAAGTTGAATTAGGAGATTGGTTTTCGGCTCGTAAAGGTGTAGACCTCTGGGAAAATCCATGGACAAAACTTGGATATGACGAATCAAGCGATATAAGAGTACCGCTATACATTGGTAAAGCATTTAAAATCTGCACCCAATACGCTCCCAACGTGAAATTAATCATAAATCAGCACGGTAACTTTGAAGGAAAAGTGTGGGAAAAGATAAAAATATTGGTAAAATATCTTCGAGAAAAAGGATATAGAGTTGATGGATTAGGATGGCAGGCTCACATCGATTGCGGGTGGGAATTAAAGCCCGGAAATGTAGAGCGTCTCGATAAATTCGTAAAATGGTGCCATGAAAACAATCTGGAATTTCACATCACCGAAATGAATGTATGGATAAAAGATAAAGATAAGCAAAATGAAACGTTGCAAGCGGATACTTATAGAACCATCATTTCAACCTTATTAAAACATGTAAAATCGGGAAAAGTGGGTATTTGCTTCTGGAATGTGCGCGATGAAGACACCGGTAGACCAAAATGGGCACCATGCCTATGGCGCAACGATGGCTCCGCACGGCCTGCTTATTATGAGATAAAGAAAGAATTAATTAATAACAAACTTAAATAAAAATCTGACATACTAATGAGAGCTAAATTTTTATTACTGTGTATGCTGGTGCTTGGGTGTGTCCAAGCGTGGGCGATAAAAGTAGATGGCAAACTACTTGATGAAAACAAAGAACCGGTAATTGGTGCGACAGTTACAGTTAAGGGTACAAAAAACAGTGTTGCGTCTGACTTAGATGGTAACTTCACGATCCAGGTCGATCGTGTAAAAGAAGATGCTTTAATAGTTTCTTCCATTGGATATAAAAAACGTGTTGTAGCGTTGAAAGGTAGAACCATTTTAACAATCGAATTAGAATCTGAATCCAACGAGTTAAATGAAATCGTGGTGGTAGGTTATGGTTCTATGAAAAAAAGCGACTTGACCGGCTCTGTAACCTCTATCAAAACCACAGAAGCCGAATCGGCTCGTGCTACATCTTTCGACAGAATGATTCAAGGAAAGGCTGCCGGGGTAGTAGTATCAACCGGAAGTGCAGCTCCGGGTGGATCGGTAAGCGTCAAAATACGTGGAACAAGTTCATTGCGTGGAAATAACTCCCCTTTATATGTTATTGACGGGACTATAATAAGCGACCTCGGCGACACCACCGACCCGATGGCACAAGGTACAGGTTCGGGCAACTCAAGTGCTCCCGAACAAAATCCATTAGCAGCTATCAACCCTCAAGATATTGAGAACATTGAGATATTGAAGGATGCATCTGCTACTGCCATTTACGGTTCACAAGGAGCTAACGGCGTAGTTCTTATCACCACAAAAAAAGGTAAATCAGGTAAGACTGCTATAAATGTGAGCGTGAATACTACTATTTCGACCTTAAAGAGCGAAATACCGATGCTCGATTCATACGAATATCTCGATTTCTATAATTCATTCATTGGAGATGGTGGCATCAAACTTACCATGGATGGATATACTCCTGTAAATTGGCAACGATTTGCCACTCGCACAGCGGTGTCGCAAAATTATCGCGCAAGCATAAGTGGAAAATCTAATAAGACTACTTATTTTGTTGCCACAGGATATAACGATCAAGAAGGTATTATAAAAAACTCAAATGTAAAGAAAGCTGATATCCGCGTGAATTTATCACAAGACATTACAGATAGAATCTCTTTGAGCTCTAACACATTCTTTAGCGCAATACAAACATCAATGACATCCGGTACGGATAAATTGGCAAATACTCGTAGTAGTATCGTACGCCACATGATTTCTTATAAACCATTAACAGGTATTGACAGCGACCCCGATCAATTTGATGAAGAATTGACAGGTCCCGACGCATGGTTCTCGGATTATGATGACAATAGTGAAGACAACATGTTCAATACCAACTTGACACTTGATGTTAAAGCACTTGATTGGCTCACAGTACGCTTAAAAGGGGGAATGGTATATCGCAATAAAGAACGTAGCATGTGGTATGGAACAGCTCTTTACAATGGTGCTGCGTGCAACGGTAAGGCTGGTATTTCAACAATGAAAAGCAAATCTTACGATGTAGAAGCATTATTGATTGCTAATAAGAAAATCAACGTTCATAGCATCAACGGAACATTAGGTGTGGTATATAATAAAAAACATATTACACAAACAAGCCAAACAGGTGAAAACTTCTTCTCTAAAGATTTGCGTGCCGACGGTATAAGCCAAGCAGGTACTCTCTACCCATTCCAATATGCAAAAGTGGGCGAACAATTATTCTCTGTTCTTGCTCGCGGTGTTTATAGTTATGATAATCGCTACGTACTCACTGCTACTTTCCGCGCAGACGGAAGTAGTAAATTCAACAAGAAAAATCGCTTCAGCTACTTCCCTTCGTTTGCATTTGCATGGAGAGCTAAAGAGGAAACTTTCTTGAAAGATATAGACATTATTTCAAACTTAAAAGTGCGTGCAGGTTGGGGTATGGTAGGTAATCAAGCTATCTCTCCTTACCAAACACTTGCAACATACGGTAATGGGGTATATACTAAAGTTGACGGTTCGTCAGACCCGGCTCTTCAACCAAGCCGCATTCCTAATCCTAATTTGAAATGGGAAACTTCCGAACAGTATAATGTGGGGGTAGATTTTGGAATGTTCGGACAACGCTTAACACTTATTGTAGATGCATACATAAAGAATACTAAAGACCTACTTCAAGAGATTGCAATTCCTTATTCTACAGGATTCAAATCAATGTGGGTTAATAATGGAAAAATCCAAAATAAAGGTATAGAATTTGCTGTAGAAGGTGTAGCATTAGATCGCAATGATTGGAGATGGACAATCGGAGCAAATATTGCTTTCTCTAAGAATACTATAAAAGAGCTTGGAATGGCTCCGGCTGACTTTGGTATGCTCCATGGCGAACGTGGATATTTCGGAGAAAATGTAGGTAATAATACTTATACTAAATTCCCTGCAAATGTATTCTTGGTAAATTACCCCGTAGGTTTATTTATGGGTTACCAAACCAACGGCATTATGCAAGAAGAATATTATAATAGCGAAGAAAATCAGAAGAATCCATTGACAATGAATGGTTCTCAAATAAAACCCGGCGATGTACTTTATGTAGATCAGCATAAAGATGGCGTTATCAACGATAAAGACCGCGTGGTTATAGGTGATCCTAATCCTGATTTTGTGTACGCTCTAAACACCGCAGTTTCATATAAAAATTGGACACTTGACATGGCGTTCAACGGAGTATATGGCAATGACATTATAAATGCCAATTTAATCGATGAAACCGACGTAAAAAATGCACAAAAGAATGTGCGTCGCGATTCTTATTACTATGCTTGGACTGCCGAGAACAAATCAAATCTTTATCCTCGTTTAGGTTACACTCCACAAGGCGTACTTTCTGACAGATTTGTAGAAGATGGAAGTTACCTTAAATTATCAAATATTACTCTTTCGTATAACTTGAAATTTAAGAAAACAAAGTGGATAAACAACATGACATTCTCGTTCACCGCATCCAATGTATTTACTATCACCAACTATTCCGGATATGATCCTGACGTAAATACTTTTGCTAACGATGTAGACCGCATGGGTATCGATTTGACATCTTATCCATCGGCAAGAAGTTATACATTGGGCGTAATCGCTAATTTCTAATCAGTATTTATTATAGGTATCAATTAAAAATAAGATTCAAAATGAAACTAAAATATATATTAGGTATTTTTCTTACCACATTGCTGACTTCGTGCAGCGATTTTCTCGAAGAAACACCAGAAACATCTATTGGCTCAGATGGTGTGTATAATAGCACAGGAACGGCTCTTGGGGCTTTGAATGGATGTTATGCCTACCTTGCCGACTACGACGGCTATTCATTTAATTATTTCCATGTGGTTTCCTCTACTTCGGGAGTTGCCACAAGCATTAAAGCCAATGATGTGGATATGGCGCAATTTTCGTCGCTCCCCACAAACACTAACATTGGGAAAATGTATATTGGGCAGTATAAAGTAATCGGAGCCACCAACGATGTATTGGCAGGCATGGCAGGAAGCAAAATAGCTTCAAAGGATGTAAAAAATAAGATTATCGGTGAATCTTTATTTATTCGTAGCATGTGTTATTTCAACCTGGTGCGTTTGTTTGGCAAAGTATCATTAATCACAGCTCCGGTTCAAGATTTTGCATCGGCACAAGTAGGACGCACAGATGTTTCTAAAGTTTACGATCAAATCATAACCGATTTGGATAGCGCATTCATATGCTTGCCCGAGCCGGGAAGCCAAGATTCCGGACGTCCACACAAAT
The DNA here is from genome assembly GCA_964646495.1 of uncultured Muribaculaceae bacterium. Taxonomy (GTDB): domain Bacteria; phylum Bacteroidota; class Bacteroidia; order Bacteroidales; family Muribaculaceae; genus HGM05232. The sequence continues at coordinate 17,326 of CAZYEO010000004.1, read as the reverse complement.
ATGCAGCTAAAGCATTATTGGCAAAAGTATATCTTACTCTTGCAGGCAACGATGAAACCTCAGAATACTGGCAAAAAGCCTATAATGCGGCTTATGAAGTGTATGGCAAGTATGAGTTGGTTCGTCCTTTCACCAACCTATTCGGAAGTACCAATAAGAATAATGCCGAATCGATATTTGAAGTACAATTTGCAGCAGCACAAGGCGGATGCCGTCTGACTGAAACGACATTCCCCGGTGGATGTAGCTTAATACCCAATGCGTCTGGTTCCAATTCATGGGGAAAAACCCGCCCTACCCGCTATATGTTCAACTTATATGATGCACAAGATCCACGCCGTGATGGTTCATTTATATATGGTTCATTCCAAAATAAAGATGATGGAAAAGCATATATATTATACCCCACAACCAAGGCTGACGCTCCAAAGACAATGAAATACAAACAAGGTGATTCGGAATATCCTGCATGGAAAAAATATATCGACCCTACATTGGTTACATATTCCAATTGTAATTTCGTGTATATGCGTTATGCAGATGTGCTTCTCATTCTTGCTGAAACAGCCAACGAACTTGGGCAACCAACCGAAGCAGCCGGGTATCTCGATGAAGTACTCGATCGTGCAAGAGACGTAAATGGAAATGGAATCATCGAAGAGACAGAAGTATATCCATTGGCAATAGAAACCTCTATTTCAAAAGAGCTTCTACGCGAACGCATCATGAAAGAACGCTTGCTCGAATTATCGGGAGAATGTGATGAATGGTACACTGTACGTCGTCGCGGAGCTGAATGGTTAGCAAAAATCGTAACGGGACATAATGAGAGCGTTGCAAATCTTACTGAATTACCTAAATATGTATATAGATTGGCAAACTCCGATAACGATATAAAAAAGAATTTACTTCTTCCATTCCCATCAGATGAAATATCTCGTAACGAGAATATTAGTCAAGACGAACAAAATTTTGGATATTAATAATAAAGATATCGTATGAGACTCAATAAATTAGGATTAATCTTGCCCTCATTGCTCATGGCGCCTGCACTACAAATGCAGGCTCAAGAGCAGAAGCAAGAAAAAATGAACGTATTATTACTCATAATGGATGATTTGCGTCCCGAATTAAATTGTTATGGAGCAAAGCACATGAAGACTCCAAATATCGATGCACTTGCGGCACAGGGAGTAATGTTTGAAAATGCTTATTGTAATGTTCCCGTTTCGGGTGCATCAAGAGCTTCATTGTTTTCAGGACTACGTCCGGGCAATGACAGATATTGGGATGTATCGGCTGTTATCGATCGTGAAGCTCCGGGAAATATAACTCTTCCACAGTATTTCAAGGAAAATGGCTACACTACTATTTCCAATAGTAAGGTAATACATGGGAAAGGTGATGCAGCTGAACGTTCTTGGTCGGAATTGTGGATGCCGGAAGGACGTTCAAAAACATGGCGCGATTATCTTGGTGATGAAAATCTATCGGTTGAAAAGCAAAAAGGAGGACCAGAGCCATTTGAATGTATCGATGTCCCCGACAATGCCTATTTCGATGGAAAGACGGTGGATAAAACAATCGCTGATATGCGAAAACTTAAAGATAGCGGCAATCCTTTTTTCTTAGCCGTGGGAATATTGAAACCACACTTGCCTTTCAATGCTCCTAAAAAATATTGGGATATGTATCCGGAAGAATCAATAAGCCTACCCGAAACCTTCGACTTCGACCGTACAGGAATACCCGAAAAAGCATTCCATAATTACAACGAGATAAGATATTACAACGGAGTACCCACCAAAGGTGATATCGATAAAGAAGAGGCTCGCAAATTAATTCGTGGATATAGAGCATGCGTAAGTTACGCCGATGCACAAGTAGGCAAAATACTTGACGAGCTCAAAAGATTAAAACTTGACAAAAATACAATTGTAATCTTATTTGGCGACCACGGTTGGAGCTTGGGAGATCACTCTCAATGGTGTAAACATTCAAACTTCAATATAGTAAACAATGCTCCAATGATAATTCGAGTTCCCGGAAACAAGAAAAAAGGGCACGAACCTAAGGTTGTGGAGTTTGTAGATATTTACCCTACACTATGCGATGCAGCAGGACTTACCATACCCACACATTGTGAGGGTAGCAGCATGATGAACTTAGTTAAGGGAAAAGACAATAAGTGGAAAGATTGCGCCATAATCAAGTGGCACAGCGGACTTACTTACTTCGATCGAAATTATGGCTATACTCAATGGCTCGACAAAGCAGGTAATTTCCAAGATCATATGCTATTTCTATATCGCAACGACCAAATGGAGACCAAGAATGTAGCAAATAATCCTGAAAATAAAGAGCTGGTAGCACATTTACAACAAGAAATTTTGAATCGTCGTGGTGCTGATTTTATGAAAGTAATTCCCGGAAATAGCAAGCGTGAAGGGATGAAGCAAGGTAAAAAAGGTAAACGCGCCAATGGTGAAGAAGGAAATGCTAACGGCAAGAAAAAGAACAAAAAAAATAACAGGAAAAACAAACAAGCTAATGATGAAGAATAAAATAATATCTATGGTAGGATGTGGTCTGGTTTTAATGCCAGCCGTAGCTCCTGCCCAGCAGAAAAAAGATGCCAAGCCAAATATAATCTTTATCCTCGCGGATGATCATGCGCGCACTGCAATTAGTGCCTACGGAGGTATAAATGCAAAATTAGCTCCCACCCCCAATATCGATGCAATTGGACAGAATGGAGCAATTATGCACAATATGCTGTGTACCAACTCAATTTCTGGGCCGAGCCGTGCATGCCTATTAACAGGAAAATATAGCACTACTCATGGATTCTATCAAAATGAAGGTGGAATAGCATTCGACAATACGCAAGAACAATATCAAAAAATTCTACGCGACAATGGTTATACCACATCATTGTTTGGTAAATGGCATTTAATGTCTGATCCTGCCGGATTCGATTATTATAAGATTCATGCAAACGCAAGTCAGCAAGGTACCTATTGGGATCCTGTATACAGCGAGAATGGTAAAAAAGTGAAAGAAAAAGGGTATGCAACTCGCATCACCACCACTTCTGCTATCAATTGGATAGAAAACTCACGCGATAAAGAGAAGCCTTTCTGTGTAATGCTTCATTATAAAGCTCCTCATCGTCCGTGGGAACCTGATTCATGCTACATCAATCTATTTGATGGTATAGATTTCCCATATCCGGCTTCATTTAACGATGATTACACATCTCGCGAAAAAACAATCGGAGAATCAATGGCTACCGTTGCCAATCATCTTTCGCGTGGCGACCTCAAAATGACTCCTCCTGCCGGATTGAGCAAAAAAGAGAGAAACAAATGGTTGTGGTGGGGAGGTTCCGGTAAAGATCAATTTTGGACTCCTGACGAACGTTTACAAGGACAAGAATTAAAAAATTGGAAATTTCAAGTCTACATCAAAAATTACCTACGCGTTGTACGCTCGGTTGATGATCAAGTGGGTCGTTTGGTTGAATACTTGAAGAAAAACGACCTATATGAAAATACAATAATTGTGTATATGGGCGACCAAGGTTTCTTTTTAGGAGAACATGGGTTATACGACAAACGCTGGATGTATGAGGAATCAATACAAATGCCATGTTTAATCAGCTATCCTAAATTGATAAAGAACAATCAAAATCTCAATGCACTTACATTGAATGTGGATATTGCCCCTACCCTTTTAGATCTTGCAGGAGTAAAAGTTCCTTCCGATATGCAAGGTGTAAGTATGAAAGGGATATTGACCGGTGATGCCAAGGCTGAGAAAAAATGGAGGAAAACAGCATATTACCAATATTTTGAATATCCTAAATGGCATAACGTTCAACCTCATTACGGAGTGCGTAGCGATCGCTATAAACTTATCCATTTCTATTACAACATCGATGAATGGGAGTTTTACGATCTCCAAGCCGATCCAAATGAAATGAAAAATCAATATGATAATCCTAAATATGCCGATATCATCAAAGATTTAAAGAAAGAGATAACAACTCTTCAAAAGCAATACAAGGATAATATATCATTGGAACAACGCAGAGAATTAACCGATCGCTATATGTTTAAATATGAAGAATAACTTAAAAATGACAAAACGAACCTTATTGGCAGTGGCAGCTCTATTGCTATCCCTGCACGTTATGGCTCAAAAGCCATTATATAAAGATGCTAAACAACCGGTAGAGGCGCGAGTTGCCGATTTAATGCAACGCATGACTCTCGAAGAGAAAGTAGCACAGATGTGTCAATATGTGGCGCCAAATCACATTCGAGAAACTCAAGCAAAATTTAAAGGCAAAAAAATCTCTCAGGGGGATGATGCTAATGGATTTTATTCAAATCTTACTATTAATGAGTTAATTGATTTGACTTCCGCAGGCAAAGCAGGCTCATTTCTTCATGTTCTCACAGCTGAAGAAAGCAATGAATTGCAAAAGTTGGCTATGAAAAGCCGCCTTCAGATTCCATTACTCATTGGTATTGATGCAATCCACGGCAATTGCTTGGTAAGCGGAACTACTGTGTACCCGACCCCAATAGGTCAAGCCTCAAGCTTCAACACCGAAATGGTGAAGAAAATAAGCCGTGAAACAGCTTTGGAGGTACGTGCTACTGGTGCTCATTGGTCTTTTACTCCCAATATAGATGTAGCTCGCGACCCTCGTTGGGGTAGAATAGGCGAAACCTTTGGCGAAGATCCTTATCTGGTAACTCGCATGGGAGTGGCTACAATCGAAGGATTTCAAGGGGATAATTGCAGCGGAAAGGAATATGCTCTTGCCTGCGCAAAACACTTGATTGCCGGAAGTGAGCCATCAAATGGTACAAATGCTGCTCCAATGGATGTATCTGAGCGAACACTCAGAGAAGTGTATTTACCCCCATATAAAGCAGCAATTCAAGAAGCAAATGTATTTACCTTGATGGCTGCTCATAATGAATTAAACGGGATTCCATGCCATGCCGACAAATGGATGATGACAGATATTATGCGTGACGAATATGGCTTTAAGGGATTTATTGTGAGCGACTGGATGGATGTGGATAGAATTTTCGCTTTGCATCATGCAGCTCCAACTCTAAAGGATGCTTTCTGTGAATCAATCAACGCCGGAATGGATATGCGAATGCATGGTCCCGACTTTCTCGAAAACATAATTGAATTGGTGAAAGAAGGTCGTCTATCGGAAGCTCAAATCGATCGTGCCTGCGAGAAAATATTGGATGCTAAATTCCGTCTTGGATTATTTGAAAATCCATTTGTGAACCTAAAAGAGACATCTAAAATTCTTTATAACAAGCAACATCAACAGAGTGCGCTTGAAATGGCACACGAATCGATAGTACTTCTAAAGAACGAAAAGGATTTATTACCTCTTGACTTCTCAAAATACAAAAATATCTTAGTTACCGGTCCAAATGCCAATAATCAAACTATATTGGGCGACTGGACTCTTTTGCAACCGGATAAGAATGTAGTAACCGTACTCGATGGGATACGCGATGCAGCCGGGAAGGAAAAAGTATCATATTTCGATTTTGGCGACGATGTAAAAGCAAAGGGTGATGTGGCTGGAGCTGTGGCTCAAGCTCAAAAATCGGACTTAGCAATTATAGTAATTGGCGAAAATCCTCGCAGATATATGAAGAATAAAACTTGCGGAGAGAATATCGACAGAATGGGACTCGATTTATTGGGAAATCAAGATGAATTAGTAAAAAAGATTCATGCTACAGGAGTGCCTACAATTGTAATATTAGTAGGCGGACGCCCTCTTAGCGTAAATTGGATTGCGAAAAACGTGCCTGCTGTAATACAAGCATGGGAACCGGGATCATTCGGAGGAAAAGCAATAGCTGATATTATAACCGGAAAAGTAAATCCATCGGCAAAACTACCTGTGAGCATCCCTCGCCATTCAGGACAGATACAAATGATATATAATCACAAACCATCTCAATATTTCCATAAATATATAGATGGACCGAGCACTCCTTTATATCATTTCGGATATGGATTGTCATACACCACATTTACATATAGCGATGTGACTTTATCGTCTGACAACATGCCTAAAACCGGAAAGATAACTGCTAACGTCACCATAACTAATAGTGGAAAGGTAGATGGCTGTGAAGTGGTACAATTATATATTCGCGACACTTTCAGCTCTGCAACTCGTCCGGTAAAAGAGCTAAAGGGATTCAAACGCATACCTCTTAAAGCAGGAGAAACCCAAACGGTGCAATTCACCATTGGAGCTGACGAATTAGCATTCTACGATAAAGAAATGAAATATGGCGTAGAAGCCGGAGAATTTGAAGTGATGATTGGTTCTTCTTCTCGCGATAACGATTTGAAAAAAGTTAAGTTTGAAGTGAAATAAGATTCCTATTAGGAGTTTAAATTTTGTAGGCTGTACTAAATCTCTTATTTTTGTAATAAGATAGTACAGCCTATAATATTATAAAATAAATTATGCAGACATTTAATCCATTCGAGAAACCATTATATATAATGGCAAAACCGGCAAGCTCCATTTGTAATATGGCTTGTAAATATTGCTATTATCTTGAAAAAAACAATATCTATAAGGAAGTAGACCAAAACGGGCGTTTCATAATGACCGACCAATTGCTTGAACGCTTTACAGAACAATATATACAGTCGCAAACAATGAGTCAAGTGCTATTTACATGGCACGGAGGGGAAGCTTTGATGCGCCCTATATCATTCTACAAACGCGCTATGGAATTGCAACGTAAATATGCCGGAGGCAGGCAGATCGACAATTGTATTCAGACCAACGGAATATTGCTAAATGACGAGTGGTGCCAATTTTTCAAAGAAAACAATTGGCTTGTAGGGGTCTCTATTGATGGTCCGCAAGAATTTCATGATGAATACAGAAGCACAAAGATAGGACAACCATCATTTCATAAAGTAATGAAAGGTATCAACCTATTAAACAAGCATGGAGTAGAATGGAATGCACTTGCCGTAGTAAATGACTTTAATGGTGATTATCCCCTTGACTTCTACAACTTTTTCAAGGAAATAGGATGCCGCTATATTCAGTTTACACCTATTGTAGAGCGCATAGTTCCGCATAAAGATGGACGACACTTGGCTTCTCCTTTAGATGTTGCCGAAGCTCCTCTTGCCGATTTCTCGGTTACGCCCGAGCAATGGGGAAATTTTTTGTGTACTATTTTCGATGAATGGGTACGCAACGATGTGGGGCAGATATATGTGCAACTATTCGATGCAACATTGGCAAATTGGATTGGTGAGCAACCCGGTGTATGCTCAATGGCTAAAACGTGCGGACATGCCGGAGTAATGGAATATAATGGCGATGTGTATGTGTGCGACCACTTTGTATTCCCCGAATACAAACTGGGGAATATATATAGCAAAACTCTCACTGAAATGATGTATAGCGATATGGAAAACTCTTTCGGGCAGGCAAAGCAAACTTCGCTTCCTCGCCAGTGCAAGGAATGTGAATTTTTATTTGCTTGTAATGGGGAATGTCCGAAAAACAGATTTTCTCACACCTCTGATGGTGAACCCGGATTGAATTATCTATGTAAGGGTTATCATAAATTCTTTAAACATGTTGCCCCTTATATGGATTTTATGAAGAAAGAGTTAATGGAACAGCGTGCTCCCGCTAATGTGATGGAGTGGATTAAACATCAAAGCTGAATAAAATAACGAAATTTATTTATTTCAAATAATCGTAATTGTGAAGATAGCCTATTCTATCTTCACAATTATTTTATTTATTGCCCCACCAAACCTACTGACTACCAACCGCATACTACAACAAACCATTTTTCAAACCTTATAAGTTAATAATCAAACTTAGATAATCCGTAATGTGCATAATTTTGCTTGAAATAAAAATAGTAACAAACTAAAAATTGTATCATCATGAAAAAAATTACTTTATTATTAGCGGGTATTATGTTATTAGGAAATTGTGCTCAAGCAGCTCCAAAAGAAATTAAATCTGATGGATTTGAAGTTGCAGATGGATTTCCAACAGATTTTTCTAAAAAGAAAGTTCTTGCTTGGGCTGGGAAAAGTACAGCATCAGATTATACCGGAGGATTCTGGAATGGATTATTTGTTACAGATAAAACTAATACAGAAGCTTTCAATGCGTTATTGGTAGAAGCAGTGCCGGGAGCCGGTGTAGATGGAAGCCAATGCTTGAAAATCACAGTACCCGATGGTCTTCTTGTACCTACTGTAAACGCAGAAACCCAAGAGTCTACACCAAACTATGTAGCAATACGTTCATTAAATGATATAATTTCATTTGCTGAAGGAGAAGGACTTAACAAATACACCGTTACAATGTCGGCAAAAGTAGACGGGACAACTCCATTAGATGTGTTTCGTGTAAATAAAGGTGGTGAACCTATTACAGTTACAAACGAATGGGCTGAATATACATTATCTTACTATACATCGGGTACTACCGCTACTATGGTACGTATCGATTTACAAAGAGCAAACAACGCTGATTATACACTATACATCGATAATTTCAAAATCGTACAAAATGATATAGTTAATGGTGTCGATGGCGTTGTTGCTAATGATATGACTGTAAGATATAATTCAGCATCTAAGAACATCACTGTTGAAGGATGCAACGACATTAAATCAATCAGCATTATCGACCTTTCTGGGCGTGTTGTAAATAAGACATCTAATGGCGAAAACAGCGTTGATGCATACGATCTCACTTCCGGCCTTTATATCGTAAGTGTAAATTGCGCACAAGGTGTTGTAGCTAAAAAAATTATGGTTAAGTAGTTAACTTATTATTCGGGTTGTTTTTAAACTGAGGTCGGTTTTGTACCGACCTTTTTTTTCCTTTATGGAATCAAAAAATAGAGCTAAGGTCGTAACGTTGCTTGCTCTGACAGCAATAAGTGCAAACATTACAGCACAGACCACCAAGAAAAACGTATTGTTTATTGCCGTAGATGACCTAAAACCTATTCTTGGGTGCTACGGAGACAATGTTGCCATTACTCCAAATATCGATGGACTGGCAGATAGAGGTACACGCTTCACAAATGCATATTGCCAATATTCGGTATCTGGTCCGTCAAGAGCCAGTCTCTTGACCGGTAAATACCCCGACCATACACGTGTGTGGAATTTATCGACATTGATTCGCGATGTGATGCCCGATGTAAAGACATTGCCACAGCATTTAATAAGCAATGGCTATGAAACAGTGGGAATCGGTAAAATATTTGATCCTCGCACCGTAGACGACAGTCAAGATGTGGCATCATGGTCAGTTCCGTATCTAAATTTTGCCGATTATTATTTTAATAATAATAAACCGCTATATGGAAGTTATCAATCAGATGAGAACAGGCAGGCAGCAGAAAAATATAGGCAAGAAGCAATCAAAAACGGATTGACTGGCAATGCAATAGATGAATATGTGAAAAGCAAGGTAAATCCATCTATCGAATGTTTCGAAGGAAATGATGCAATATATTCAGATGGAGCGATTTTAAATGGTGCATTAAAATATTTAGATAGCTACCGCAAAGATAAGCCACTCTTCTTGGCAGTAGGATTCAAAAAGCCTCATTTACCTTTTTGTGCTCCAAAGAAATACTGGGATTTATATGATCGACAACAGATTCCGTTAGCCACAAACCGAGATAGGATAAAGAACGGATTGGCAAAGTATCATGACACAAGTAATGAATTGTATGGATATTCAGACATCCCGGAATGGGCTTCTTATTCTGATATCGACAATATCAAAACCTTAGAAGTGAATGATGACAAAGCTCGCGAGCTCATTCATGGGTATTATGCCTGTGCAAGTTATATAGATAGCTTGATCGGACAATTATTGGACAAAATAAAAGAAAAAGGGATGCTCGACAATACCATAATTGTATTGTGGGGCGATCATGGATGGCATTTGGGCGATCATGGCATTTGGGGCAAGCATACAAACCTCGAACAAGCCACACATGCACCACTTATAATTGTTGATCCATCTAAGACAAAGCAGGTGATGACAAAACCCGTAGAATTTATAGATATTTATCCTACCCTATGCAATCTATTAGGTATTAATGTACCCGAAGGATTAGATGGAATAAATCTTTCGGATAACATAGCTCATGGAGATGCAGCATCAGTCAACAGAGAAATTGCAGTGTCGCAATATCGAAATAGTGGCATGGGATATACTTTCCGTACTTCCGAGTATCGTTATACAGTGTGGGTGAAATGGTCGAATGGCGTAACTTACCCCAATGATGTGAGAGCCGAAGAATTATACGATATGAAAAATGACCCATATGAAGAGGAAAATATCATATCTCAAAAGGGAATGGAGGCTGTGGCAGATAAAATGCGCAATTATTGGCGCAATTATATTAATAATATTGCAACTACCGTAAACTCCCCTTCCGAAACCGAATCAATTAAGTATTTCATAACTGGCGACGAACTTAACTTGGTTAATTACACTCAAAATGAAATGAACGTAGAGATATACAACTCCGAAGGAAGAGTATATTATTCGGGGAATATTGAGGGCTTTTCATGTGTTATACTACCGGTGGCATCGTGGGCTAAAGGTTTGTATATTGTGTCGGCAACCAATAAAACTAAAATTAAAACTAAAAATATAAAGATTCTACTATGACGATTAAAATATTTATTAGCTTTTCAAAATTCATGATGATAATTATCATGCTTCTTTGCTCATATACGCAGTTGAAAGCCGATAATTTTTTTGAAGAAACATGGACACAACGCCAATATGTAGTCCCTACATCATCCACCGAATTTCCACTCAATAAAGGAAAAGTAACTAACAAAATAACAATTAACACCAGCAATGTAATAGCCAAAGTATTGCCTACTCATTTTGGGGCTAATACTACTTTCAGAAATGGAAGCGACCAATTAAGCAGAACAAATTTATATGAAGGAAAAATCACATTAATGCGCTATCCTGCCGGTAGTGGATCCAACTTATTCTTTTTTGACGGGAAAATACCCGCAGATGTATCTACTTGTGTGGATAAAAAGGGGAATGTATTGAGTTTTGATGCCATAAACGGGAATAATGCAAAGACAATGACACCACAACTGTTTGCTTCATTTAAACAACGCACCAATAGTGAGGCAATAGTTGCTGTCAATTATTTCTATGCCCGATATGGGAAAACTGCAAGCGGACTTCGTGCTGATAGAGTGAAACAAGCTGCCGAATATGCTGCTGAATTCGTTAAACGAATGAACATAGAATTGGGAGCAAATATAAAATATTGGGAAGTAGGCAACGAATGTTATGGACCTTGGGAACATGGCTTTGATGTGGATGGCTTGGGAAAATTGACAGGAGATGAATATGGCGAAGATTTCAATATATTTGCCAAAGCGATGAAAGCAGTAGATCCTACTATTAAAGTGGGCGCAGTATTGACTAAATCAAACGAAAGTGCCGGTGGAGATGTCGTTTCTGATGCTGAAATATGGAACAAAGGTGTAATATCACAAGTAAAAAATAGTGCCGATTTCTTTATTCTTCATGAATACTTCACTACTGCAAGTGCTGCAACAGTCGATAATTTAAATAAAGCTACAAGTTTAATTGCTGATGATATGAATAATACAAAATCTCAAATAGAGCAATATACTCAAAAAAGCGCATCAGATTATCCGGTGATAATGACAGAATTTAATAGCCGTGGAGCCTTAAACACATCGATGTATAATGCAGTTTTTGTATCACAAATAATTGGCGAACAAATAAAAGCCGGGTATGGACTGTCATCAATATGGGCTTCGGAATGGAAATGGACCGAACAGGATTGCAAATCATTGTTTGCAGTGGGAGATCCTCATCAGAAAGATTATACGGCACGCCCCTCATATCTACCATATTATTATTTGGCACGTTGCTTTGGCGATAGGATGGTGAGTGCAATATCTTCAAATAATAATATCCGTGCTTATGCTTCTACGTTTGATGGGAGCGACATAGGTGTGATGATAACAAATACAAGCAGTAGTGCTATCGATATAAATCTGAAATTCGGTAACTCTAATAGTAATTTCGTAGCAGATTGGTATTATTGTTATTCAGACGGAATAAATGTAGATCAAGAAAATTATAAAAAATTCTATGTCAATGGCATGACCTCAACCACTATAGGGGGAGGACCAGAATTGGACAATGTAATTCCATATAAATCTTATATAAATGAAAATACCATCATTAACATTAAGCCATATTCTGTGATATATATGGTGTTGAGATCAAATCCTACGGGTAACCCAGAAATATCAATTGATGATTCTTTCGATAAAAAGGGAGTTATTAGTATAAAAGGGAAAAATCTTATTATATGCGATGTGGATAATGTGAGCGACCTTATGATGACTGACATGAGAGGATTAAAGTTATTTTCCGCAAAAAAACCTGCGAAAAATATCGATCTCAGCGAGCTTGATAAGGGATGCTATATCGTCACATGTAACTATGGTGGAGAAAAAATTAATGAAAAAATAATGCTACAATGATTACTTCCAGTTTTTTATTATCTTTGTAATAATACTACTGTTGGTAAAATTGTATGTTCATGATAAGACGAGCTATTTTGCAGTGTCTTTTATTGTTTGTCACTGCATTTAACCTTGAAGCTATTCCTTTTAATGTGCTATCTACCGATGATGGATTGAGTAGTCGGCGAGTGGAAGCTGCTGCAAGCGATAAAGATGGATATGTGTGGGTTGCAACGCGATCTGGCATTGACAGATATGATGGTGAAAGCTTCACACATTATCCATTGCCTATATCAGATAACGATTTAATTGAACATCCTAAAAGCGTGAAAGTGAAAGGAGATACCATATATGCTTTCACCGAGAAAAGCATTCTTTTCTTTTCTTATCCTCTGAATACATTTATTGAAATCAAAACCGATATTCCAACAAATGAATCGATTAACGATGTAGAAATTGATGCTCAAAATAATATATGGATAGGTACATCCGAACATTTATATTGCATATTCCCTTCCGGGAAGCGGTTAAATAAAATAATCCAAAATAAATCCATTCACCGGATATTGACCCTCAACGAGAATAACGCATATATTGGTACAGCTTCAGGTGTATATAATGTTACTCTTGATAAAAGCAACAATAAGTCTTACCTCACACAACTACACTCTGGATTGAATAAAATGCGTATCCAGTCATTGTTTTATGACCCCGAAACAGCAAATCTTTGGATAGGTACATTTGCAAATGGAATTTATATTTACAACACTCGCAAAAAACTTATTACTCAAAATATAGATAAATTCAATGCTCCGGTACGCTCTATTGCCGATGTGGGAAACTCTAATATATGGGCAGGAATAGATGGGGTTGGGATATATGAATATAATAAATCATCGGGGCAACGCACCAACATATACTCTCAGAATGCTCCAGGTCTTAATTTTATAGAGGCAAATAACATATATCATATACTCAATAAAGAGAACACTATATGGATTTCCACTTTTACTAAAGGGGTATTTGTGTACAACAAAAGCCTGTTTATAAATAGCTTATACACCAATATTCCCAAAAACCCTCAATCGTTGGCCAACAACCATGTAAATGCCATACTTGAAGACAACCGTGGGCGATTGTGGTTTGGCACTAATCATGGTATCAGCCGTTACGACCAAAATTCACACCAATGGAAGCATTTTTTCCAGAGCAATTATAACGACAATTCCCTCATATTAACACTTATATCCGATTCAAAAGGTAATGTGTGGGCAAGTGGGTATTCTTGCGATATAATTCAAATTAGCCCCGACGATAATATTAGAATCTTAGATGTACCCACATCCAACCAACAGCCCGAAGGGAAGAAATACATATATGCCATAGCCGAAGATTTCGATGGCGATTTATGGTTTGGAGGAATCATTAACGACCTTATCAGATACTCTCCCTCTACTAATACCTACTCGCATTATTCTGTGAAGGGGGTCAATCAAATTGCCCCATACTCTCCCGACACATTATTAATGGCTACAACCAAGGGGATTATGTTCCTTAATAAAAAAACTAAACGTACCTCATATCCTATTATTCATTGCAAAGATGGGACAACTAAATTTATCGTAAAATGCTTCACCGTTTTGCCTTCAAATAGAGACGAGATATGGATTGGAACCGAGGGACAAGGTCTTTTGAAATATAACATCAAAACCGGTAATCTTAAGATTTTTCATCAATCTGAAGGATTAAGCTCCGACATTATTTGTGATTTGGAATATGATGATGCAGGAAGAATATGGGTGAGCACAGAAAACGGATTAAATTGCATCCAACCGGAAACAGGACAGATTGAACTGCTTAATAAGCAGAATGGACTTCCTGATAATATTTTTAATTTTCGCTCTGGCGCCAAACTAAAAGATGGGACTCTGATGTGGGGTACTGTTTCAGGCGCATTTGGAATGGATCCTAACAAGATTGCACTTAGCAAGAATAGCCAATTTAATCTTCGATTTGAAGAGTTTTCATTGTTCAACAGTGAGGTTTATCCGGGAGAGAAAGATTCTCCGCTACAAACTCTGATTGATCGTACGGATAAAATAAAACTTAGTCATAATGAAAATTCATTCGCATTCCGATTTATCGATATTAACTATGCAAATTCTTCAAAAAACCTATATAGCTGGCGTTTAGACGATTTCGACAAATCGTGGAGCGTACCATCTACTCATCACCACGCTGTCTATACAAATATCCCTCCCGGTAAATATACCTTCAAAGTAAAGGTTTTTAACGGAGGCAACATATCCGACTATCAAGAAAGAGGAATAACCATAATTATAGCTCAACCGTGGTGGAATACATGGTGGGCTTGGATAATATATTGCATAGTTGCGTGCTTGATTATATACTACCTATATAAAAACTATCGAGAGCATGTAGAAGTGCGCGATTCCGACAATAAAATAAAGTTTTTTGTAAACATAGCCCACGATATTCGCACCCCACTTACATTAATTAAAGCACCACTTTATGAATTGGAAGAAGATGAATCTCTATCAGAAACCGGGCGGTCTACATTAGCTTTAGCACAAAGAAACACGGAAAAATTAATAAAACTCGTGAGCCAATTACTCGATTTCCAAAAAATAGAACGTCGAGCCATGACCCTACAAGTAGAAAAAACAGATATATACAAATATATTGGAAGCGCAATCAGCAATTTTGAACCATTAGCCCGAGAGAAACAGATAAACATTCATATATTCTATGAACCAATAGTAAATAACGGATCGGAAGGATATATAGATACTCAAAAAATGTCAATTATTTTAGATAATCTATTATCTAATTCCATAAAATATACTTGCCAGAAAGGAAATGTGTCTATATCCGCATCTATCATTGATTCTATGCTACATTTGGTAGTAGAAGATGATGGTATAGGAATACCCGCTAAAGCACAAAAGAATTTATTCAGAAGATTCTATCGTGCCGAGAATGCCTCTAATTCAAAAGAAGCAGGAAGTGGAATTGGACTATTACTTACCAAACGCATGGTAACATTGCATAAAGGGCAAATATCATTTTCGAGTGATGAAGGAAAAGGAACATCATTTATAGTAGATATCCCCGTTGGATATTCGGATTACTCTAAAGCAGAAATCATCGAACAGCCTCTAAAACCATCAATACCTCAACAGTATGAGGAAACAACCTCAGATTATGCAGGTATTAAACTTATGATAGTTGAGGACAATGACGATTTAAGGTCGTATATAGCTCATTTTTTCAACGGAAATTATAATGTGGTGGAATGTTCGTCGGCAACCGAAGCTATTGACATTGTACCCAAAGCAAATCCAGATTTTATAATATCGGATGTGATGATGCCGGGTATATCGGGGTTAGAGTTTTGCAAGCGTATTAAATCCAATATTGAAACTTGCCACATTCCGGTTATACTCTTGACTTCATTAACCGAAAGAAATGATATTATAGCAGGCTTAGACTCCGGAGCAGACGATTATGTAATAAAACCATTTGACATATTTGTACTCAAAAGCAAAATAGGTGCGATTATTAATAATCGATTACGCTACAGAAGAAAATATATCGATAAGACTGCATTTCAGGAACATGATGCAGTTGTGAACGAATTGGATAAAAATTTCATGCAACAAGTTGTTGAAAACATTGAAAAGAACATGAGCCAAGAGGAGTTTAATATCGATAATTTAGCGTCTGATTTAGCAATGAGCCGGTCTGTATTCTTTAAGAAAATTAAATCCCTCACCGGACAAAATCCTCAGGAATTAATACGAGATATCAAGATGAAACGCGCTGCAACGCTATTGCAGAGCCAATCATACACGATTGTAGAGATTGCAGAGATGACAGGATACCCCAATTCAAAATATTTCAGCACTGCATTTAAAAAATATTATGGCGTAACGCCAACCGGATATATCAAAGACGCAACCGAAATATCAAACGAGGACTCCCTCTAACCTATAGCTTGACTCTTTATTGGCACATCAATAAGCCCGTTGTAGCTACTAATAGCCCTCTTGGCTATACCAACTTTGTTTGCTCTTTTGAAACGCAAATATAGGCGATTCTCCGACACTTACAAGATGGTAGACCATCTTGCTTATATCCGAGAATCGCTCCTAAGAAATGTATTCAAGTCTATGCACTATCACTAATAAGCTACTATTATTTTTTTGGTGTCACGTGTATTTGTTACGATGTATATTCCGGGGGCGACGGTTATTTCAATTGCATTACCCGTCGGCATTGCACTATACAATAATTGCCCGTTTATATTATACACATTTAAAATCTCGGTTTCATCGATGTTTTTCACTATAATTCTATTGGATTTAGTGCTAATGTTCATTCTCATCTCGGTGATAGATGACACAGAACCTCCTTCTTTATAATAATATACAATATAATTATTCTTCATAAAATGGGCATCTACCCAATTGTAAACCTCTTGCTTTGAAATATTATCATATCCATTATAGGAATAAAGATTCTGTGTTTTTTCAACCCACATACTCCCGCTTTTGTAATAATCTATTTCGGACACCATTTGATTTTTACTATTGTATTTGCTCACCGTTTTTAATAGTTCTTTAAGCTGACCGGTATAAAAATCAAACGCAGAATTTATGTAAACAACTAG
>CAZYEO010000003.1:0-37120 GCA_964646495.1 uncultured Muribaculaceae bacterium | reverse complement strand
GTATTACTACCTTTCTTAGTTACACTGATTTTTGCAATAGGGGTCATACATTTCCCTGAAGATTAATTTATTATTAACATAATAGTAAATCCAAAAAGAAAATATATCGTCCTCAATAACTCTCAAAATAATTTCACCATTATTTGTTTCCCATGCTGGTTTGTAAAACACAAATACTTTCTTTTGATTTGTTTTAGCAAATAAAGCTTTGTTCAACTCTTGCCCTTCTACAAAAAACCAATGTCCTTTGTGTTTAAAACATCCTTTATAATTGTTGTCGCCAAATTCAATCAACATTGAACCGAATGCCCCTACTTGAAACTCGGTAATTGTATCATTCAAGATTAGGCTACGAATGGAAAAGTACAGGTCAGGCGTATAATAAACACAAAGTTTCTCATGACTGACAATACTATCAAGAATTGGCAATAAATTCTCGTTTTTAATTTGCAATATCTCTAAACTATCAACACTGCTGCCTTTTTCTGATTTTAATGACATACATAAAACGGCAATAATTATCAACACAACGTATAATATTCTTTTCATCATTTTTAATGTGTAATTAGTCCGTTTTGATTATACCTAAAATACCGACTTGGATGAGTATAAATATTCAAAATGGTATTTTTATTTCTTTCGTGATATAACTTTGCTCCCTGTAAATCTCTTCCCGACGGTCTTCCAACTCCGCTTGGGTGATTGTGATTAACCTCTCGAATTGTATAACCTGTCGCCCCTAAATAATGTCCTACCGCTGTAGAAGATTGGCTATGAGAAGTGCCAACAATATTACGCTCTGAGCTTTCAGTCCCGACTTTGGCGTGAGACCATTCAACATTAGTAGTCTCAGATGGATTAGCCATAAATTCAAATAGTTGGGTTGCCTTATCATCTCCTTTCATTTCAAAAGTAGTAAGTTTTGTCGGAGTAATACTGCCATAACTGTTTTTTACATTGACCGTTGTTGTTCTAACTCCTGTTACAGTGCCATATTCAAAACTAATACCAACATCTATTGTGTTGCCTTCGGTATCGGTAGTTTGGGTACGCTGGTAATTTCCATCAGCATCTTTTGCAACCATATAGAATGCATCTTGTGTTTTGTCTTTTATCCGGTTAATTATTTCACCTTCGCTATTTATTTCCCAAATATCTCTACCGTCAGGGTCAATAAATCTCACTGGATTTCCGGCGCAGTAGGCGTATGGGGACATATTGTAGTATTTTTCTGCCAATGGGTCGGGGGTGGTCCAAGTTGGAGTGGCGGAATCGAGCATGCGCGCTCCGAAGTCGGTGATTATGTGGGGATTATTTTTCATGCTATTGTGGTGTTTGCCCTGCAAGGTAGTGATATTCTACCAAAAAGCAAGCCATCAAGCAAATTTATTTTTCTGCACTAATACCTCCCCCTCCCTCAACGCAAGATATTCACATCTATAGAGATAGGTTCGGACAATTAACCGTTTTTGTTTCTATTATGCTACAGATATAATGTATTTCGGAAATAAAACATTTTTTTGGAATACATGCACAAAAAGTCAGCAAATGCCGTGGGGTAAAAAAGGGGTAGAAAGTATCTTTATTTCATTATAGTTAGCTAAATTTGTGCTTCACTCTAAATTTATCATGATGGAATCACTACGCAAACTCTATAAAATAGGAATAGGTCCTTCAAGTAGCCACACGATTGCTCCTCGTAATGCCTCAATGACCTTTCTTGAACGCACTCCCGACGCTACTCGCTATGAGATTACGCTCTACGGATCGTTGGCTGCCACCGGGCGCGGACACCTTACCGACAAGGCTATTCTTGATGTACTTGGAGAAGAACGTTCTCAAATTTTTTGGAAGCCGGAGATTTTTCTCCCCTATCATCCAAATGGGATGACTTTTAAGGCTTATACAAATGATAATTCAATTATTGAGGAATGGACTGTATATTCCATAGGAGGAGGTGACCTTGCAGAGGAAAATCAAACAATACCCAAAGAACATATCTATGAATTAACCAATATATCAGACATACAGCATTGGTGTGAAAAGACTGGATCATCATATTGGGAATATGTGCAGGATGTTGAAGACAGCTCAATATGGGATTACCTTCACGAAGTGTGGCAAGTGATGCAGGACGCTATTCATCGCGGACTTGAAGCAGAGGGAGTGCTACCCGGTGGACTTGGTGTGCGTCGCAAAGCAGTAAGCTATCATGTGAAAGCTAAAGGATACGTCGATTCACTCAGAAGTCGTGCATTAGTATATTCCTATGCCCTTGCTTCGAGCGAAGAAAATGCTTCGGGAGGAACTATCGTTACTGCACCAACATGTGGGTCGTGCGGAGTGCTTCCTGCTGTACTTTATCATTTATATCTCACGCGAGGATTTAGTGAAACTCGGATATTACGCACCCTTGCCACTGCCGGATTATTTGGTAATGTAGTGAAAACAAATGCTTCTGTATCGGGAGCCGAAGTGGGCTGTCAAGGAGAGGTAGGCGTAGCTTGTGCCATGTCGGCGGCGGCAGCTTGTCAATTATTTGGGGGCACACCTGCTCAAATCGAATATGCTGCTGAGATGGGGCTTGAGCATCATTTAGGGCTTACTTGTGATCCCGTATGCGGATTGGTACAAATACCATGCATCGAACGCAACGCTTATGCTGCAGCTCGCGCATTAGATGCTAACCTATATGCCACTGTTTCCGATGGACGACATGCCGTGAGTTTCGACTGTGTAGTTGATGTGATGAAACGCACCGGACATGATCTCCCAAGTCTATACAAAGAAACATCATTAGGAGGACTGGCTGCCAGAATGTAGTATCGTGCATCAAAACCCTCATACAACACCCGATTAAAAACTATACTCCTTATCTTCAAATTGAAAGTAGATGATATATTTACTTAATTTTCAGCATTAAACACTAATGGTTTTTATATTAATATTTGGAAAATTCAGAAATAATTCCCTTATTTGTACTCAATAATGGAAAAAAACATAAAGTTAGTTTTAATCAAAAAGAAGAATTTATGAAAAAATTTGCGTTAGTATGTATCGTTGCAATGGCACTATCAGCTTGTTGCAATTCAAAAAAATGTGATTCAACCGCTAATTGCGCTGACTCTACTGCAGTTGATTCTGCTTCAATCGTTTCAATTATTGGCACATGGGTTCAACCAATCCCTGGGCAAGCCGGCGAGCAAGGTATTACTCTTACAGATGGCGGAGCGGCAAGTTCAGTAAACATGGCTACCCTTGTCTATAAAAATTGGAAACAAAACGGAGACACTACTCTTACCTTAATTTCAGAGAGCGTTGGCAATGGTAAAACATTAACCGACACCATGACATTTGAAATTGTTAAACTTGACAAAGATTCACTTGTAATAAAGAAAGGTGAGTTGGTTGAAACATATGCTCGCAAGAAATAATATTGCAAGACATAAAACCACATACATTGGGGAGCCTTCAAAAAGAAAGCTCCCCAATGTCATTTTGGTAGAGAAGCCATAATTTGTATTAAAATTATGTTAAGATAGCTCATTATCGTTCAATTATGACTAATTTTACACCTGAAAATATAGCATCACAAATAGTAATTATCAGTAAAATGTAGGTGCTGCAAATAACCAGTGTAAATTAATGTATTTTATTAATCAACAACATACTACAAATATTAAATAGTAAATTAGGTTATGATCTATTCACACGAAGTGCAACAAATGTGTTGTGTAAAAAAGGGTGCTAACCATCCATCTGCTCCTATACCTGAGGAAGGAAAATGGGTTAGATCAAAAGAAATTAAAGATATTTCCGGTCTTACTCACGGTATCGGTTGGTGTGCTCCACAACAAGGCGCATGCAAACTCACACTCAACGTTAAGGACGGTATTATCCAAGAAGCTCTTGTAGAAACAATCGGATGCTCCGGTATGACTCACTCAGCAGCAATGGCATCGGAAATACTTCCGGGAAAAACTCTCCTCGAAGCTCTTAACACCGACCTTGTGTGCGATGCAATCAACACCGCAATGCGTGAGCTTTTCCTTCAAATAGTATACGGACGCACTCAATCAGCTTTCTCCGAAGGAGGATTGCCAATCGGTGCAGGTCTTGAAGATCTCGGAAAGGGACTTCGCAGCCAAGTAGGTACAATGTTTGGTACTCTTGCAAAGGGTCCACGCTACCTTGAAATGGCTGAAGGTTATTGCACACGCATGGCTCTTGACGAAGATGATCAAGTGATAGGATACGAATTTATTCACCTTGGCAAGTTTACAGACTTCTTGAAAAAAGGCGATTCTCCCGAAACTGCTTTAGAAAAATCTAAAGGACAATACGGACGCTTTGATGAGGCTGCTAAATATATTGACCCACGTAAAGATTAATAAGGAGGAAACAAAATGATTAGAGAAGTAAAATTTGAAAGTCAAGACCGTCGTATCAAGCAAATCATTGCTACATTGAACGAAAACGGCATTAAAGATATTGAAGAAGCTAATGCCATCTGTGAAGCTGCTGGCATCGATCCTTATTTAACTTGCGAAGAAACTCAACCAATCTGTTTTGAAAATGCTAAGTGGGCTTACGTCGTAGGTGCTGCAATAGCAATCAAAAAAGGATGCAAAAATGCTGCCGAAGCTGCCGAAGCTATCGGAATTGGTCTTCAAGCATTCTGTATTCCCGGATCGGTAGCAGATGATCGCAAAGTAGGTATCGGACATGGTAACCTTGCTGCACGTCTTCTTCGCGAAGAAACTAAATGTTTCGCTTTCCTTGCAGGTCACGAATCATTTGCAGCTGCTGAAGGTGCTATCAAAATCGCAGCTAAAGCAGATAAAGTGCGTAAAGAACCACTTCGTTGTATCCTCAACGGACTTGGAAAAGATGCTGCAATGATTATATCACGTATCAACGGTTTTACATACGTTCAAACTGAATTCGACTATTTCACCGGAGAGCTTAAAGTAGTAAAAGAAATTGCTTACTCAAAAGGTCCTCGTGCAAAAGTTAAATGCTATGGTGCTGACGATGTACGCGAAGGAGTTGCTGTGATGTGGAAAGAAGGAGTTGATGTATCAATCACAGGTAACTCTACCAATCCTACACGTTTCCAACACCCGGTAGCAGGTACATATAAAAAAGAACGCACACTTGCCGGAAAATCATATTTCTCAGTAGCATCAGGTGGTGGTACAGGTCGTACTCTTCACCCAGATAATATGGCAGCCGGTCCTGCTTCTTATGGTATGACTGACACTATGGGTCGTATGCACTCTGACGCTCAATTTGCCGGATCATCATCAGTTCCTGCTCACGTTGAGATGATGGGATTCCTTGGAATTGGAAACAACCCTATGGTAGGTTGCACAGTGGCTTGTGCTGTTGACGTTGCTCAAGCATTGGCAAAGTAAATTAATTGAATATTTACAATATCGGTAACTCCTGTAATTGCAATAATTACAGGAGTTACTTAGTTTATTTGCATTTGAGTTATTCGGCAATAAGGATTATATTTTGGAGAAAGACTAACTAAATGATTAAATTTGCACAATAATTAAATATGGAAGTAGAATTAGCCCAAATACAAGATATAGACGAGATTATGGAAATCTTTGAATGTGCAAAGAAATTTATGCGCAGTCAGGGAAACATGACTCAATGGAACAGTGGATATCCGGAAAGGGAATTTATGATAGAAGAGATTACTAATCGTCATTGCCATATAATTATTGCAAACTCTGAAATTGTGGCTACATTCTGCTTGATACCGGGAATAGATCCTACTTATTCAATTATAAACGGAGCATGGATTAATGAAAGCCCCTATGCCACGATTCATCGCCTTGCCTCTAACGGTAAAGCAAAAGGTATTGGTAAGGAGTGTATCGACTTGGCTTATGCAAAATACCGTAATCTTAGGGGGGATACGCACAAAGACAATACGAT
Organism: uncultured Muribaculaceae bacterium; assembly: GCA_964646495.1. GTDB lineage: Bacteria > Bacteroidota > Bacteroidia > Bacteroidales > Muribaculaceae > HGM05232. The sequence goes on along the minus strand of CAZYEO010000003.1, from coordinate 31,168 downwards.
AATGCAACATATATTTGAAATAAATGGATTCAAACGTTGTGGCATTATTCACATAAAAGATGGAACACCACGCATTGCCTATCAAAAGATATAGCAGTATTATACTTATTTTGAGAATTACTTATATTTGAACAGAAATGCCTAATTATGATTAAATTCAAATTTAATACCATCCTGTTATCTTTGCTAATAATATTATCGGGGATAATGCAGGCTCATGGTAACACTAAATCTACATCCGATTCAGCCAAACATCATATTAAAGAATCATTAGACACCATATACAGTATGGAATACATATATTCAATTGCAGGAGCTACTGATAATCCAGCAAAATATATTATTGATTCCTTGGAGCGCAGAGAAATTAAATCTAATTATAAAGATATACCTTCCTATAGATTTTTACTTACGCGTGGATATATAGCATCCCGTGAATTAAAACCACACATTGCACTCTATTACACCAATAAAGCCTTCAACTCTCCTGAATTGCAACAAGATACAAAAGACTACTTGATGGCAACATATCTGCTTAGCAATGAATATTTTGTACTCAAGAGAATGGAGAAATCCGTAGAATATAGTCTACTCTATCTAAAAAGAGCCAAATTAACAAAACATTATTGCGAATATGCAATCGGATTATTGAATTATTGGTTGGCACATTCAACCCTGAACACCTCGAAAGCAATCAAAGAGATACATGAAGCGCGTAAAATTTTACGCGAAAACCCAGATTGTGCAGATTCTACCCAAATAATTTGGAGCTATGAGGTTGAAGCAAGTATATTCATAACACAGAAAAAATATGCCGAGGCAATACCTCTATATGAGCAGATACTAAATATTTATCGAAATATGACACCCTCCGACCGCAAAGGGACTGAAGTGGAATCAAATAGAAATTTTAAGTTCAAGTCGGGGCAAACTCACATAACCTTAGCAATGCTTTATGCTCATGTGAAGAATTTTAATACAGCAAAATTCCATTATGAAGCATGGAAAGAGCTTAGCACAGGGCAACCACCGGTATTGAGTGGGGAATTATTTAGTAATGTTGTGGAATATTTGAAAACAATAGGTGACTATAAATCAGCGCTCGACTATTCTTTAGCCTTTAATGAGGCAATACCCGAAAACGATAGTATAAATATATTCACCCTTAACCTAAAACAGCAACTAAGCCAAATATATGTATCGCTACATGATTATAAAAATGCTTACAAATACCGTGACGAAGCATCAATAATATCCGATAGCTTATATAATCGTTCAAATTATGAGACAGCAGTGGAAATGGCTATGATTTATCAAATCAATGAGAAACAATCCACAATATTAGAACAGGAATTAATTATCTCAAGAACACGAATGTATATCTGGATAATAACTACCCTCTCTATTTCAATAACTATCATTGTCATTATCATTCTTATAAATTATCGAAAAATTTCACGAAAAAATATTGCATTGTTCAAACAAATTAATCAATTATATAATATTCAGAATGGAGTAAATTCGGTTATACAAACTGCAATTATACAAAATATGGATAATCAGGATGAATCTTGTCTTTTCCTTAAATTACAACAACTCATGACAGAAAAACAATCATATCTCGATCCTGATATTACGCGCGAATCTATTGCCTACGAGTTGGGGACAAACAAGCTTTACCTATCTAACGCAATTCGTGAAAAGACCTCTCTTTCATTCACGGAATATATAAATACATTGAAATTGGAATATGCAAAAAAAATATTACTTAATGATTTTGATAATAAGATTGAAACGATTTCAATCATGTGCGGCTATAGATCTGTGCGCACTTTTTATCGGTTATTCCAAAAAAAATACAATCTATCACCAGCCGAATTTAGAAAAATAGCTCAACAAACCCAGAAATAACGCCATTGTAAATCAATATTTTGCGGATATGACACATGATATTGCGAAGATGTCACACAAATACTTCACACCACTCATCAAATTACACATATCTTTGTAGAACAGATGTCGAAATCATATTTTGTATTTTCATTAATAACATAAACATAATCTTATGAAAACAAATCTATTTTTTATCGTTTTAATCTTAGCTCTAATATTACCATCTTGTAATAAAGACAATGATCCTAAGGAACCGGACCCAGTACTACCAACAACTTTGGAAGCTCCCAAAAACATTGTTTTTGACTCCCAAAAAGCATCCTTCTCTTGGGATAAAGTAAAAGATGCTACCGGATATCAATGCGCTTTAGATTTATTATCGATAACAATTGCCGATGTCATAAAAAATCCGGCAGCCGTGCTCAATAATCCTGTGCGTGACCAGTGGCAAATGTTTCATGTTCGTGCAGTAAATGGCAATGTAGTGTCCGATATTTCATCATTGGAATTTATAATAACTGATAAAACTATTCTTGATACTCCCACTGAATTCAAATATGAAATATTTGATAAAGCCGGTACTAAATTCAGTCTGAAACTCACATGGGGTGCAGTAACCAATGCAACTAAATACGAAACAAGCTGTGCGATTTCATTAGGGGCATCCACTGTAACTACAGGTAAAACTGTGAAGACAAACGAACTAATCATTCCAAGTGTTACCGAAGGTTCTACTATTACATTAAGAGTACGCGCATTACCAGGCGATACTGATAAATACGTAAATTCAAAACAAGGTGTAGCCCAAGCTAAAGATTTGAAATAATGAAATTTACAATCAGTGCTTATTAATCATCATAGACTAATTTTTAGTACAATAGGGTTAAAATAGGTTAAATACACCACTCCTATAAAGCAATATTTTAATGTAGTTGTTATATGGGTAATTTAATTTAAATTATTTGGAATATGAAAAAGTTAGTTTTGATGGTAGCAATTATTGCAGCCTTCGTATCATGTGGTAACAAAAAAGACAGTACTGCTAATACAGGCATGAACAATGATTCAACAGCACAGGTAGTAGTAGCCGATACTACGGTAATTATTGATCTTACGGGAAATTGGGAAGCCCCAGCTCCTACAGAAGGTGCAGCAAAAGCAACGCCAGCACCTAAAATGAACTTAAAAGCTGATAAAACAGCCGAAGTAACCAACGTTCCAACAACACCTACTGAAGTTAAAGCAGCAGCAACTAAGGATGCTAAAACAGCAGCCAAAGCTACCCCTGTTCAAGCGACATGGAAACAAAATCCTGCTACTCCGGAAAATAGTGGTAATGGTACACTCGTATTGTTCAGTAGTATTCCCGGTAAGCACAATACTGATTCTGTAAGCTATCAAATTATTAATGTTACAGATTCTTCTCTCACTATTCAAGGTGAAGCCGGAATCTTCAAATTCAAAAAACATTAATAACTTCTTAACCCAAAATAATAGAAGCGATAATCATAAAATTATGATTATCGCTTCTATTATTTTGTTCTCACAAAAACTTTTTCATTATTTATGTCATTCTATTAATAGGATATTAAGGTAATATTAATTCTCATGTGTCGTTTATATTGTATGAACAGATTGTTATTAATAATACTTGTAGTCGTTTCATGCTCTTTGTGCGCATGTGGAAGGGATAAAAATGTAGAATCACAAAATAATAAAGATATGAATATAGAAACAATATATTTTGCAGGGGGATGTTTTTGGGGAACCGAACATTTCATGAAGCAAATAAACGGAGTAACGACAACTGCTGTAGGATATGCCAATGGCACAACCCCAGCCCCTTCTTATAAAGATGTATGCACTGGAAACACCGGCTATGCAGAAACGGTAAAGGTTGATTATAATACTTCAATTGTTTCCTTGCAACAACTTATTGATTTATATCTACTAACAATTGATCCGACTTCCCTCAACAGACAAGGGGGTGATCGCGGTACTCAATATCGTACAGGAATATATTACACCACTCAAGAACAGCGTAAAATAGTAGAAAACTCTATCAGATCATTACAAATAAACTATAAGGATCCCATCCGTATTGAAATTGAGCCATTACATAATTTTTATGGAGCAGAAGGTTATCATCAAGATTATCTCGATAAAAATCCGAATGGCTACTGCCACATCAACCCTACCCTTTTTGATGTGGCACGCAAAGCCAATGCTAAAATAAAATATGCAAAACCCGATGATTCCACCTTGCGCAATGTATTAACTCCCGAAGAGTATGCGGTGACACAAGAAAACGCAACAGAAGCTCCTTTTACGGGTAAATACTGGGATGAAAAAAGGAAAGGAATATATGTAGACATAACTACAGGAGAGCCTCTTTTTATATCATCGGATAAATTTGACTCGGGATGTGGATGGCCAAGTTTTTCGCGTCCTATCGATCCTTCAGTAATAAATGAAAACAGAGACACTTCACATGGAATGATACGCACTGAGGTGCGTAGTAAATCGGGCAACGCACATTTAGGACATCTATTCAATGATGGTCCAAAAGAATTAGGAGGGATGCGTTACTGTATTAATAGCGCCTCTCTACGTTTTATCCCTATTGAGAATATGGAAGCAGAGGGATATGGGAAATACATATCAATAATAAAATAAAGTTATGCCAGGTGCTCATTTGCTTTCCAGCATTGAGGATCGGGAGCATAAAAATCATGGTAATAGCCATAGGCTACAGCAGGACATCCCCTGCAAAATCTTAATAGCTCGCAATTTCTACATTTATCAAAACGTTCATATTCACGGAATTTTTTAATCTGAGTCCCATTGAAAATGTCATAAAGCGACTCGTGCAATGCATTCCCTATGCGACTCTCAAATCGCCTACATGCCATTACATCCCCATTTGGGAGTATGGTGAGATGACTACCTGCGCAATGACACCCATCATATATAGTATCTTTATTAAGTATGTCATCAATCTCAAAAAGCCCTTTTTCATACAAGAAAAGTGTCCATAAATGATCTTTCAGATTGAATGTAGTATTACTGTTTTTGTATTGTTCATATTTATCCCATATCATCCCAAGAAAATCACGATATTCATCGGGGGTAATATGAGTACTCTTTTCAAGACTGGTAGGGCAATATCGAGCAAAACCAAACACATCTACATTATTATTTACCACTATGTCTACTATTTCGGGAATCTCTTTTATGTTCGTACCCGAAACTGTAGTCATTACCGAACACTCCATCCCGGCATCCCTTATCACCTTAATTTTTTCAATCGTAGTATCAAATGATCCCGGCTTACGAATCATATCATGCGTAGCCTTCATGCCATCTATTGACAATTGATAGCTGTCGCAACCATATTCTTTAAGTTTACTACACACCTCAGGAGTGAGATGAAACGGATTTCCCAGTATAGAAAAGGATATATCATGTGATTTGAAAAGTCCCAATATCTCCCAAAAATCACTATGAAGAATGGGGTCACCACCAGTAATTGTAAAATAAGGTTCCAAACCTGAATTAGAACACATGTGTATACAATTTTCAAATACTTTGCGAGCATTCGAAAAATTCATCTCGATAATATGCACGTTATTATCCTCCGAAAATATATAACAATGTTTACATCGCTGATCACAACTGTCTGTAATATGCCATTGGAATGTAAAGAAATTCATAATAAGTAGTAGGATTGATATTTATCGATTATAAATAAAATATGCCTTGATTCCGGAATCAAGGCATATTTTATTTTTCTGAAATCATTTCATGCCATTTGAGCATCCTCCCGAAGGAACAGATTTCCGCATTTTTTTGCTTTTAATTGTGCATGAACCACCTACTGTGCATGAACCGTTAAAATCATTTTCCGAACTACCTTTTTTAAAATAGCTCTGAGCGCTGCTTCTTCCGCGATATCCATCTTCATTGATCATAGCTCTTTTCATCTCAATAAATATTTATGTTGATACTTGAAAACAATAATCCGTTGCTTGGCATCGGATAAATATATAACGTTCAAAAGCTCATTTTGGATGAATGAAAAGATTAAAATATAGTTAATCAAAAAATCCCGGATTTTCAGAGATAATCATCAATGTTTTGCCTTCGTCGATAGCATTCTTAATATCTTTACCACCTTTTGAAACTTTAGCAATCGAACGTTGGTCGCCTTCGATAGATTCTATTTTCACATTTCCTATTTTTTTGGTGCTTTGCTCTCCAAGTACTATATGTACTTCAAATTTAGAATTTTTATATGCAGCATTAGATGGTCCTACATTCAAAGATACCTCTTTCACTTCATCTGCATTCTTCATCGACACAACTTCAAGCACTTGACCATAAATTTTCAATGACTTCATCACAAATGTACGAAACCATCCGGCTGCGGTAACAATAGCATCACTTATAGCTTTATCGGGAGAGGTAGCACCATAACTCAAGTCCTTTTCTGTTATTTTATATGTATATGCAGTACGACCTCCGTCAGTATTAATAATACGAATTGTAAATGCCAATGCAGGACGCCACACATCCTTATCTCTCACAGCACCCACACTCGACACTTCACACTCAATAGATAGATCAGCTCCGAGTTCATTCATGGCATTGTATCTGTTGCGCATAAATTCAACCATATTTTGCTGTCCCGGATCTGAGTTACGAAGCTCCATAAAATCGGCTACATCGCTTACGTTTACCCTATAGCTGGTTTTCAATCCCTCAATTATTTTATCACGCAAAAAATCAACATAATGATAATCTCTTCTATCAACTCCATATCCTGAGTTGAAATATTCGACCATAACTGTTGATTTGGGGGTAGCTTCAATTTGTTGTTTTTCTTGTGAAAATCCTATAAATGGAATCATCACCAACAATAATAGTAATTTTTTAATTATCATAATATCTAAATTAAATGTTATTCTATGGATTATATAAATCGGTATGATAAAATTTAAGCATTTCTTGTGCAGCTTCATAGGCTCTAACAGCAGATGAATTCGGATTAATATCAATAGCCTCACAATAATCCTGAATTGAATGTTTCCAATCGTTTAATCTATTAAACACTGTGCCGCGCATATAATATGCTTCATCCGAGGGAGGGAAAGAAGCAATATAATTATTCAGAGCATACATTGCTTCTTCCAACCGATTTTCATCAATCATTTGTTTTATTTCCTGCAAGCTTTTCATTTTACATCTTCATTTTGTAACAAATATAGGAAGAATAATTCATGATATAAAAATTTATATCAAAGGTTTGTAAAATATATCACTTATGTCTACATTTGATAATAAAATATTTCTGTCATGAAAAAAATTTTTATTCTCATCTTTATTTTCATTTACGCCAATTTATTTGCTACCAACTATTCATTAGAAGATTGTCAAGGTAGTTTACGCCCCTATCCTATTCCTACTCAAAAATACACATATCCCGATTCTCTCACTCCGGTATTTATAAATCATATCGGACGGCATGGTTCACGCTATCCTGCTGCCGATAATAGCTCCATGTTATTGCTTCGCACACTGCATAAAGCTGATTCCATAGGAAGTATAACACAAGCAGGGCGAGACTTTCTGAAAGTGGTGCAAAACGTCATTTCCTCATCAAAAGGGAAATGGGGCGATCTCGATTCTATTGGGATGGCAGAACAGAGAGGGATTGCAAATCGAATGTATTCAAATTTTCCGGAATTATTGAAAAATGGGAAAATAAACGCTATCGCTACATATTCGCCACGCGCTGTAATGAGCATGTATGAATTTACTCATGAGCTCACCATGCGTTCTACATTGATAAATATAAACACATCAGAAGGTAGACAGTGGTCACCAATCTTGAGGTTTTTTGATTTGAATGAGGAGTATCTAAAATTCCGAACTGAAAATATGTGGAAAGAGATATATGATAAATATGTTGCCGAAACGTGTCCCACAAATGTAATTTTCAGGCTAATCGGTAAAAAATATCCAGCCACTCCCGATGAATTACGTGATCTTACCATTAATGAATATTATATCATTGCCGGAATGAGTGCAATGGGATTGGAATTTGATTCCACACCTTATTTATCGCAAGAGGAATACAATAAATTATGGTCAATTTTCAATCTTCGTCAATACTTGCAACGCTGCGCCACAACCCTCTCAGACATACCTGCCAGAATATCATCACCACTGATTGAAGAAATGGTATTAACCGCCGATAGTGCACTTCGTAGCAATAACCAATTGAGAGCATCTTTAAGATTTGCGCATGCAGAAACACTTATGCCATTATTCTCATTGCTACAATTAGCAAATTGCAATTATCTTACATATTATTTTGATACGGTAGCTACTCATTGGAAAGATTTCTATGTGGTTCCAATGGCATCTAATTTGCAATTAATATATTTCAAGGCTCCATCTGGAAATATATACGTGAGAGCTGATCTCAATGAAATACCGACAAATATCATACCTAATAACAATGCTTTATATATCAGATGGGACATTCTACGCGAATATATGTTAAGCAAATGCCTAAATTAAGGATTTTAGGTAAACAATGTTAATACACCGCATTTTTCTTATCTGATTTTATGCTCAATAACATAAAAGGTACTATATTTGTATCAGTTTTTCATGGTATTAGATTTAAGGTAAGAAAATATTTGTCGGGAGACAAGTATTTTTTTTGCCCATACCTCAACTCATGCCATTTTCAATTACTTTGGCTACACACTACAAAGACACCACCACCCCATATTTATTCCATTCAATCTACACCATCCTATAAAATACGATCGGTTAATATCAACACGCGAGACCTAATTAATCCTGCAATTTGTGTTATGTCATATAGTAACTTATCTTCCATTTATACATCAATTATCACTTTGCAAAATATCATCATTCATGCTATAAAAACAGAGAGCGCAACGATTGCCATATCTGACATTTCGTTGCGCTCTCGCTTATTTTTATGTACCCTTTATTTAGGGTTCTTTTTAGTCCTCGTTAAGGTTGATTCTCTTGAAAGAGGTAGCAACTAATTCGGGATTTTGCTCTTTAAGATAAGCTGCGATAGTTTTTGAAGGATCCTTTACGAATTCTTGTTCCATCAATGCAGATTCTTTAAAGAATTTATTCAAGCGACCTTGTGCGATCTTATCAAGCATTGCCTCCGGTTTACCCTCTTGACGTGCTTTTTCACGACCGATTTCAAGTTCTTGTTCTACAACTGTTGCAGGTACTTCATCACGATTTACAGCGATTGGGTTCATAGATGCAACTTGCATAGCAACATCGCGACCAACTTGACGACATACATCTGGAAGATTAAAACCTACAATAGTTGCAAGTTTGTTTCCAAGGTGATTGTATGAAGTTGTAGATGGAGCTTCAATTGACTCATAGAATCCAAGTTCCATTTTTTCTCCGGTCTTGCCAATTTCTTCTACAATGAGTTCAGAAATCTTTTTACCGCGAAGTGTCAATTCAGCAACTTCCTCAATAGTCTTAGCACGACTTGCAAGAGCAGCGTCAAGAATTTCTTGAGTAAGAGCTACAAAACCTTCATTTTTAGCCACAAAGTCTGTTTCGCATTTCAAAGCTACAACAGCCGCAAACCCATCAACGTTAGCTGATAGTACACATCCTTCAGATGCTTCACGGTCTTCGCGCTTAGCTGCTACAGCTTGTCCTTTTTTGCGAATGATTTCAATAGCGGCTTCAATATCGTTATTTGTTTCATTCAACGCGTTTTTACAGTCCATCATACCAGCTCCCGTAAGTTTACGTAGCTTGCTGATATCTGCCATACTAACTGCCATATAATGTGTAATTAATAAGATTAATAAATAATTTGTTATCGACTTTAATTATTGAGACACTCAAAAAATATATTTTTGAGTGTCATCAATCGTTATTAGCCTTCTGTAGTTGATTCTGCAGCCGGAGCTTCAGCTTCTTCTGTTTTAGGAGCACGACGACCTACGCGTGTACGTTCCTTGCGTGGAGCAGCTTCGTCACCTTCAGCGGCAGCAGTGTCCACTTTTTCAATCTTACGTTCTTCGATTCCTTCCATCATTGCAGCACACACTGTGTCGAGTATAAGTTCTACCGACTTAGATGCATCATCATTTGCAGGAATTACGAAATCAATATTTGTAGGATCAGAATTTGTATCTACAATAGCAAATACTGGTATACCAAGACGATTAGCCTCAGCAACAGCGATATGCTCTTTCATTACGTCTACTATGAAAAGCGCAGATGGAAGGCGATTAAGATCGGAGATACTTCCAAGAGTTTTTTCGAGTTTAGCGCGCTGACGTGAAATTTGAAGTTTTTCGCGTTTTGAAAGATTATCAAATGTACCATCTTTAGCCATTTTGTCGATTGTGCTCATCTTCTTTACAGCCTTGCGGATTGTAGGGAAGTTTGTAAGCATTCCGCCTGGCCATCTTTCGATAACGTAAGGCATTCCAACTGAAGCAGCTTTCTCAGAAACTACAGGTTTAGCCTGTTTTTTAGTTGCTACGAAAAGTACTTTTTTACCGGCTTTTGCGATACTTTTAAGAGCTGCTGCAGCCTCTTCGACTTTAGCAGAAGTTTTATAAAGGTCAATGATGTGGATACCATTGCGCTCCATGAAAATATAAGGAGCCATAGCAGGATTCCATTTACGTTTTAAGTGGCCGAAGTGGCAACCTGCTTCTAAAAATTGATCAAAACTTGGTGTTGACATTTTTTTAATTTGTTTTTTCGTTTACTTTCTACTTAATTCAATCATGGAGTAGCCGAAACGCAACACTGCGTTGCCGAGAGTCTCCATAATTTGGATACTAAACGTCCTAAGGGTACGAGCCCAGAGATTAACGTTTGCTGAACTGGAATCTCTTACGAGCCTTAGGTTGTCCAGGTTTCTTACGTTCCACTGTACGTGGGTCACGAGTCATGAAACCTTCTGCACGAAGTGCTGGTTTATCTTCTGGATTGATTTTCACCAAAGCACGAGCAATAGCAAGGCGAAGAGCCTCTGCTTGTCCTTTGAATCCACCACCTTTAAGATTTACCTTGATATTATATTTTTCTACTGAATCAACAGTGTTAAGTGGTTGCTTAACTACAAATTGAAGTATTGAAGAAGGGAAATAAACATCAAGTGTACGCTTGTTTACTGTGATTTCACCAGTACCTTCAGACACGAATACTCGTGCGATTGCGGCTTTACGTCTGCCTACTGCATTTATTTTTTCCATACTTCTTATTTGAGTTTGTTGATGTCAATAACTTTTGGGCATTGAGCTGCATGTGGATGCTCTGACCCATTATATACAAACATATTTTTGATGATTGCGCTACCAAGACGATTCTTTGGCAACATACCTTTCATCACTTTAAGGAACAATGGATTCATACCCGATTTCATTCCTTTTTTCTCAGACTTCATTTGAAGAATACGAGGAGTAGCCGAGCGTTGTCCGCCTGGATAACCTGTGTAGGATAGATATACGCGATCATCCCATTTTTTGCCTGTCAAAGAAACTTTGTCAGCATTGATGATGATTACATTATCTCCACAATCTGCATTCGGTGTGAAGTTTGCTTTGTATTTTCCGCGCAAGATTTTTGCTACCTTAGCGCATAGACGACCCAAAACTTGGTCGGTTGCATCGATTACCACCCACTCTTTTTGAGCTGTCTCTGAGTTGGCGGAGATTGTTTTGTAACTTAAAGTATCCACTTTTAAATTCCTGATTAATAGTTAATTAATATTCGCCTCCACACAAAAAAGCCCGGCCAAAAGCTCTAATGTTTTAGCGAATTAGTTCCAAATATTGGACATAATCGGACTGCAAAGGTACTTCTTTTTGCTTATATATCAAACAATTCCATTATTTTTTATCCATAAATTTTATTCCTAGGGCTTTTAGTTTATTTATCGTGCTTGGCATAGCATTAATGTTATCCATTAATCTATGACCATGCTATAAGATATTGCTTTCCTTGCATAGGTAGATTTTCTGCATCGGGCGATTTTGTTGCCGGCTTACGCAAAAATATCGGACGATTATAATGCCAACCTTCATTGAAATTTCTTATAAAGCATTGCGCCAGCCCACTTTGATTGGCGCACAATTCTTTTAACTTCATTACAATTTCGGCAACATTAGAAAAATTATGCCCCGAAATTCGTGCTATTACGGTTCCTCGGATTGTGAGCATAGCCAATATACGATCGCCATCTTTCACATTGCCTTGCCATAGATTTGATAATGTATATTGCATAATATATCGGTTTATATGTTTATAATGCAAAGCTACCCATCTGATGGGCATCTAAATTGCCCATCAGATAAAATTAATCACAATCCCACACAACAATATCCTTAATAGATATGTTATATTTATATAAACCTTTTAAAATATGAGAATTGTCTATAGTACTATTATTCTTTTAGTATCAAGCATAAGTTGGGGTGCAAATATCACACTCGATGACCTTCTTAAAAACATAGGTGACATAGAGGGGTATTCGACTAAAGTGGAATACACCGTCACGCAGCCAATGAAAGAGGATGATGTGAAATATAACGCATTTATCGAATGGAAGACAAACCCCGGTGATACAATTCAGCAATGTCAAACATTAATCGAGTATTCATTAGAAAATAATCCCGAAAAATCATTTGAATGCTATTTCGATGGTAATTTCTATAGATTCGATAATGGTAAATTCAGGGAATATCACTGGACACACGACTCTATCCCTCTATCGGGTGCAAGTGCTGTGCAGCGCATGGGACTTTTTAATGAATTATTACCTACCACAATAATTCATACAATAATATCAGAGGGCAACAATCCAGCCTCACACATTAAGTTTCACCCTGATACTCTTATTAATGGTAATAAAGCAAATGTGGTCTCGATTATTACCGAGCACCTCGGCTCTATAGTTCGCGAGATAAATATAGTGTTTGATCCTAAAAATAATACTCCTATATATTATGAACGCACAAACAATATCGGGCAATTGGCGGAACAAACCATGAATGCACGATTTTCAAACACATCTATATTGCCACTAAAATCATTGTCAGAACAAATCTTAACGACAAAATATCCAGATATTTTTTCTCAATATCGCATCAGCACCTATGGTGTTACCCAACTCAAAGATAAAATAATGCCCAACTTTTCCCTGCCCACCTCCAGAAAAAGCCGATACCAATGGAGCACTCCGTTGCAACATCCCACCATTTTAGTGTTTATAGATCCAAATGCAGGAATGACACAGGATGCGATGACAGAAATAAGAAAAGCAACCGAATACTTTCCCGCTACCATAGATGTATTATGGGTAGTAAACACCAACAACGAAGATGACATAGCTAATATTTCAGAGAATCTTAACAACGAACAAATACTGACGAGTGGAAAAAGACTCGCATCCGATTGTGGCATTACCGGATTCCCAACATTATTATTTATCAATAAAGATGGAAAAATATCTGATATGCAAATCGGATTCAACAATGAACTAAAAGATATTGTTATTCAAAAAGCAACTATAGCATTTCAATAAACATTTAAACCAAAGTATATAATGGAAACAATTTTTTTAAATGGCACAGCGTGTCACACCTACGGACTTCTACCGAGAGTCGGAGAAAAAGCTCCATGTTTCTCTTTAGTTGATAGCAACTTGAAAGAAATTCATTGCAATGAATTTCGAGGAAAAAACTTGATTCTTAACATTTTCCCCAGTTTGGACACATCGGTATGTGCTACATCTGTGAGAAAATTCAACGAGATAATTGCAACCCTTCCCGATACAAAACTAATATGTGTATCTATGGATTTGCCATTTGCAGCAAAACGTTTTTGCACTACTGAAGGAATAAAAAACCTAATAGTAGCTTCAGCGTTTCGTTCACCGATGTTTGCACAGAAATATGGCGTGCAGATGGTAGATGGCCCCTTGGCAGGATTACTTGCACGATCGATAGTGGTAATAGACAAAGATTTCAAAGTGATTTATACCGAAATGGTAGAAGAAATAACACATGAGCCCAACTATGACGAAGTTGTGACAAGAATCAACGCCTTGTAACACCCACACCGGCTAAGCTAAATTATAAAGATGGGAATCCGTTTATCAATCAGGATATATGGATTCCCTATCCTAATTTATCAGCTCTTAATCCAAAATATAGAGTAAAATATACACATTCAAAACCAAAATATATGTTTAGTTTGTATATTGCACTCACTTGTAGTATCTTTGAGCCTCAAAATATTAAGGTTTATGTCAATAGATAGTATTATTTCACTTGCCACATCCGAAGCGGTAAAAGCACTATACGGTGTGGATATTCCAGTAGCTAATATAGTACCTCAAACTACCAAAAAAGAGTTTGAAGGCAACCTCACAATAGTGGTTTTCCCATTTCTTAAAGCATCAAGAAAAAGCCCCGAAGTTACGGCACAAGAAATAGGAGAATATCTCAATGAAAATTGCGAGGCAGTAAAATCATTCAATGTCATTAAGGGATTCTTAAACCTTGTGATTGAGCCTGCTTTTTGGGCTAATATATTGAAACATATTAACGACACACCCGATTTCGGATTCAAAAAAGCGAACCCCGATAGCGAATTGGTGATGATTGAATATTCATCGCCAAACACAAATAAGCCCCTTCATTTGGGTCATGTACGCAACAATCTACTCGGGTTCAGCCTTGCTGAAATAATGAAAGCCAACGGCTATCGTGTTGTAAAAACAAATATAGTAAATGATCGCGGCATACATATTTGCAAATCAATGCTTGCATGGCAAAAATGGGGTGAAGGTATTACCCCTGAAAAAAGCGGCAAAAAAGGGGATCATCTTATTGGTGATTTTTATGTAGCTTTTGACAAACATTATAAAGCCGAGCAGAAACAATTAATCGAGGAAAAAGGGCTTTCACAAGAGGATGCCGAAAAAGCGTCAGAGCTGATGAAAGAAGCTCGTGAAATGCTCCAAAAATGGGAAAACGGCGATGAAACAGTACGCAGCATCTGGCGAATGATGAACGAATGGGTGTATGCCGGATTTGATGAAACATATCGCAAGATGGGGGTTGATTTCGATAAAATATATTATGAAAGTGACACCTACACAGAAGGGCGCGAGAAAGTAATAGAGGGTCTCGAAAAGGGAATTATGTACCGCAAAGAGGATGGCTCGATATGGGCTGATCTCACAGCAGATGGATTAGACCACAAACTTCTTCTTCGCAGTGATGGAACTTCTGTATATATGACGCAGGACATCGGAACAGCTAAACTCCGTTACCAAGATTATCCTATCGATAAGATGATATATGTAGTGGGCAATGAACAGAATTATCACTTCCAGGTACTATCCCTATTGCTCGACAAACTCGGATTTAAATGGGGAAAAGACCTTGTGCATTTCTCTTATGGAATGGTGGAACTTCCGGAAGGCAAGATGAAATCGCGTGAAGGAACTGTGGTTGATGCCGATGATTTGATGGACGAAATGATAGGAACAGCTAAAGAAACATCAGCCGAATTAGGAAAACTCGATGGCTGTACCACTGAAGAAGCCGACAATATATCGCGCATAATAGGATTGGGAGCTTTGAAATACTTCATTCTCAAAGTAGATCCCCGAAAAAATATGACTTTCAACCCTAAAGAGTCTATTGATTTCAATGGAAACACCGGTCCATTCATTCAATATACATATGCTCGTATTCAATCGGTATTGCGCAAGGTGAAAGAGAGCGGTATCGATACTCACGTGGACATGATTAAGGTAGAACCAAACGACAAGGAAATTTCATTAATACAACGATTATCAGATTTCCCTGCCGTAGTAGCTGATGCAGGCAGCTCATACAGTCCTGCTCAAATAGCCAATTATGTGTATGATCTGGTAAAAGAATACAATCAATTCTATCACGATTATTCTATTCTGAAAGAAACTGACGAAAATATCCGTGCATTCCGTATCCTGCTTTCAAAGAATGTGGCTGACGTAATTGCACGTGGAATGAAACTTCTCGGCATTGAAGTACCTGAAAGAATGTAGGAAATAAAATTAGAAATTAATAATAAAAAAACTATGGACAATTACGGAACAAATTCACAAAATTCAGCACTTAGCACCTATGTATCAAGTGTGATGAAACGAGTGTATGTAAAAATGTTTTTAGCTCTTATTGTTACCTCGGCAACAGCTTATATAATGGGAGCAAGCCCGGCTATAATGAGCTTCATGCTTGCCAATTCTTGGACATATTGGGGGTTGTTAATTGCAGAACTTGGAATGGTATTTCTTATTGCAGGAGCCATCAACAAACTCACCGAAACACAAGCAACATTGCTGTTTTATGTTTATGCAATCCTTAATGGGGCGGTATTCTCTATCATCCTTCTTGCTTACACGGCTGAATCGATATTCTCTACGTTTGCTATTACAGCCGGAGTATTCGGAGCTATGAGTATATACGGATATTTTACCAAAAGCGACCTCACAAAAATGGGTTCTTTCCTATATATGGCACTGATTGGATTAATAATATGTATAGTAGTAAACATATTCCTCAAAAGCACTCAAATGCAATGGATTATTAGTTTTGCAGGTGTTGCTATTTTTATAGGACTCACCGCATGGGATACACAAAAAATCAAACAAATGGCAGCACAATCCGATTCAAGCAATGCAGGCAAACTCGCCACGATAGGGGCACTTAGCTTATATCTTGATTTCGTGAATCTATTCTTATATTTATTGAGATTTTTTGGCAACAGCCGCAACTAATTAGGATAAACGGCAACAGATAAAACTGGAGCTCCAACATAATAATCTGCAAGTACAATATCTATAAAGGTATTCGACCTTGCAGATTTTGTTATAATAATATCTATGATAATCAACAGATTTTTGAGGCAATCTTCGTTTTATTTTGTTAAATATACTAATTATTGAGCAAAATAGCCGTATCTTTGTTGTTTATTACAAGAGGGTGTGTCATAATGTTATTACCACCCATAACAAACAATTAAGAATGAAGACATTTGAAGAATTAGGAGTCCGCGAGGATTTATTACGTGCCATAACAGAAATGGGATTTGAAAGCCCAATGCCTGTACAGGAAAAAGTTATTCCACACCTATTGAATAAAGATAATGATGTCGTTGCACTTGCACAAACAGGAACCGGCAAAACGGCTGCATTTGGGCTTCCAGTGCTACAACGCATCGATATTTCATTAAAACAACCACAAGCCCTCATCTTATCTCCTACTCGCGAACTTTGTTTGCAAATAGGTAGCGATTTAGCAGATTTCTCTAAATATATACCAAATTTGAAAGTACTTCCGGTTTACGGAGGATCGAGCATCGAAAGCCAAATAAGAGCTTTAAAGCAAGGAGTTCAGATTATTGTTGCTACTCCGGGACGTCTTATTGACCTTATCGATCGCAAAACGGTATCACTCGAGAACGTTCATACCGTGATACTTGACGAAGCTGATGAAATGCTCAATATGGGATTTTTAGACAGCATCAACGCCATTCTGTCGCATGTGCCTGAGAATAGAAAAATGTTGCTTTTCTCAGCTACTATGCCTGTTGACATAGCTAAAATAGCAAAAAAATATATGCACAATCCAGAGGAATTTGTGATTGGCACTAAAAATGAGGGTGCTCAAAACGTGAAACATGTATATTTCATGGTTCAAGCACGCGATAAATATCTTGCGTTGAAACGTATCGCTGATAACAATCCGGATATATACGGTATTATTTTCTGCCGCACACGTCGTGAAACTCAAGAAATTGCCGACAAATTAATCGAAGACGGATATAGTGCCGATTCGCTTCACGGAGAGCTATCACAAGCTCAACGCGACACCGTGATGAAGAAATTCCGCGACCGCAATTTGCAATTGCTTGTTGCAACCGATGTTGCTGCCAGAGGACTTGACGTAAATAATCTTACACATGTTATAAATTACGGTCTACCCGATGATATTGCTACATATACACACCGAAGCGGACGTACCGGACGTGCCGGAAAAACAGGTGTATCTGTTGCTATTATCCACTCTCGCGAAAAAGGCAAGTTGAAAGATATTGAGAAGAAGATAGGTAAACAATTCGAACATAAAGATGTACCTACCCCCGAACACATTATTGAAAAGCAACTATATAGCCTTGCCGACCGCATTGAGAAAGTAAAAGTTGATGAAACAGAAATCGCTAAATATCTTCCTGCAATACAACGCAAACTTGAATGGCTCAGCGAAGAGGACTTACTAAAACGTGTAATATCTCTTGAATTTAATCGCTTGCTCGAATACTATAAAGGTGCTCCGGTGCTTGATGTTGTATCTGAAAAAGGATCGAAAAGAGGCGACAGAGCCGATAAGAGTGGTGACAGAAGCATGGTTGAAAAAGATCGTCGTACAGGCGACAAAGGTTATGACCGCGTATTTATCAACACTGGTAAATCCGATGGATTCTTCGCATCCAACCTTATCGAATTACTAAATCAAAACGTTCAAGGACCGAGAATAGATATAGGTCGCATTGATCTCCTACCGGGATATTCATTGTTTGATGTTCGTCACTCAGATTCTCAACGCGTAATCACAGCACTTAAAAATGCTGATTTCTACGGAAAAAGAGTATATGCCGAAATAGCAGATCTCGAAAAAGACTATGCAAGCGAGAATCGTGGCAGATCATATGGAGCACGAAGCAGAGGCGGAAATGAAGAACGCAGAAAACGTGCGGCAGGTGGATTCAGCAAACGTGGCGATGATCACCCTCGCAGAAGTAGAAATGCGGATGCTCGACCAGGGAAAAGTCGTGACAAGAAAGATAGCGGATCGAAATCACGAGGTGGAGGTTTCGATAAATACAAAAAGAAATAACAAATCACATAATCTCCTCCACCCTCCCCTATTAAGGAAGTGTGGAGGATTTTTCTATCAATAACCTCTATGAAATTTGCAAATATATTTATTGGGATAAGTACTGTAGTTGTTCTTTCAGTTAGCGTCAATGCTCGCACTATAAGAGATTTTTTCATTTCAGATTCTTCCAATGTTTTTGAATTAATCGATCCAAATACAAGACTTGATTTATTGGATTATTTTGATGAGGGTAAATTAATCTCTACTCGAAATAATTTAGGTGATGGTACACAATTAGTAAGTGTAACACCAAACTTTATATCAATAAACACAACCAAAAGTTCCAATATTGAAATGTATCTGCTCACCGAGGGAAAAGACAGCCTTATAATACTCAACACCACACTAAAACTTCCAGCATCAGAGGGTAAAATATCGATATACAATAAGGATTGGGAGAAAATAGATACAAAGAAGCATTTCAAGCATCCGAAAATTGCTGATTTCATAAAAAAAACTGCTACTAAATCACAGATTCAAAGCATCAATGAAACCGTAGATTTCCCGATTATATCATATACTATTAATCCTGCAAACGGCAATATCACAGCTACCCAGAATATGGCGCAATATATGTCGAAAGATGATTATGCAAAAATAAGTCCATATCTCACAGACTCAATTTCATATCAATTGAAAGGGAAAAAATATACCCTTCTAAAGGGGAAATAAATTATTCACTCACTATTATATCATAGCGCAACAATTTAAACGATGCCTTAAATGGCGTTGCACTTTTTCTGGGCTTAGTGCTTAAGTAGTAATAATGAGATCTATTTCGATCAAATGATGGGATAGATACCCTACGTGTAGATTTTGACGGCAATTCACACTCCACTATTATTTCACGCTCATGAAGCAACTCTCCTGCCATATTTGAATATCGTAAATACAATTTTATTCTCGATATATGATTCAATGTGTTGTTGGTAACATAAAAAACCTCTTGGGAGTCACTTACTTTTTTATCAAAACCATTAATTGAAATTCCTTTGCGGTTAAAGACAAGGGATGAAATAGTAGTGTCTACTTCTTGATTCATACTGTCGAGCCGAGGCACAGGTTCCTGCTTGGATATATTAATTAATTTTCCGCGTGATGTTGAAACCACCCCCATTGCATCAAAGCAATGTAACTGAATTAGCACAGATATAATGATGTATATATATTTCATGGCAATGATAAATTTTTATAGGTATCTTATTTCATCAGAAGATGTTTCATTTTCATCAGCATAAGGATATATTTTCTTAAATCCATGTGGAAGTGTTTCTTCATTTTTTTCCAGACTCATACTTAATCCGCGAAATAAAGTCGGGAGGAAACGTGAGAAATTAACTCTAAACTTAAATTTATACTCCGGTTTATGAAAACTTATTGAGCTACCACCATCAGCAATAGAAGCTACGCATCGTTGCGGACACATTAAGGTTGTTCCTATTCTTTCAGAATAAAGCCACAGATAAAATTTATCTTTATGCGCCCCACTCATCACATATCCCATCACTGTTCCAGGTATAAGTGAAAGATCATTGCTCTTTATAATTATTATTCTGTATCTAAACTTATCGGAGAAATGCTGAGAGTTTAAACGCTCGATAGCCATCGTCACACCTTCCTCGGGATAATGCCATATCCCCTCAAGAAGTTGAAGCGGAGCATGATCCATATATAGCTTTGCCTTCTCCTCATTATAGTTCTCTATGATAAAAGATTCAATCGGAGGTTTTTTGTCATAAAATTTATCGGCAGCTATTATAAAATCCGAAAAGCTGATGCACAAAAATATTATCAGTATCTTAGGCATACACTTTTTTATTATATTTTATATGCAAATCCAAAACTCAATATTTCTTTCAACATCCAATGCTTCCATGAAGTATCTATTTCAGATGATGAATCATATCTCAAATGTAGATACAACTGTGTAGACAAATATTTATTGATTGAGAATGTAAACGTATTCTCCCAGTCACCTTGTGCATATTTATAATCGGTAAACATAAATAGTCGGGAGGTTAAAGAAATATTTGTGTGTAAATTCCACCTAAATATTGCTTCTACGTTAGAACCGACTTGGCTACCTATTGTCTTTCCGGCTGGCACTCCCACAGATTCCGGAGATACTTTATCATTAAGTTTGCATATTTTCATATTATACGAAATCGGAGCTATCGACAGCCCAAGGGTAGCAGTCTTTGGTTTATTGGAAACATTATACGACATACCAAGACCAACATTGAGTTCACCCGGAGTGAGGAATGCAGATTTCAAATCCTTAGTATTAACTGTGTAACTATTAAAAAACTGTGTCTTAAATTGTAATGTTGCAGAATAATACCAGTTTTTAGCAGCCTTTACACCAAATTTTGAATTGATTTGGAACAAATCTTCACTAATACTATAGCTACGTAACGAATCTTGCGGGGCAGAATTTAGACTCAACTTATATTGAATCGTATTCTCAAACATCAATTTTGGATATACATTTGAATTTAATTTTATATTCAAAATAAAATTACCCATTAAATTAAGATTATTATTACCCCCTTGATACCAGTTATCAGATATATATGCCTGAGAAAATTGCACAGAACCGTTTGATCCGAATATCCACTTCTTTGGCTTTATTTCAGGCGCTAATGGTCCCTCTACATTTTTATTTTTTATTGTAAGCTCCTCAAGAGACATTGTGATTTTCGACGGATCGGATGAAATTATATATTGCTTAGGAGGTTCCGGCAACATTGACACATTGTATTTCACCAAATCAGGAGTCTGATATATTACACGATTAATATGGTATAATGCAAAATTATCTTTATTCATTGCATTCTTGAGCCATTCCGAATCAACATCAAGTTTAAGTTCATTAGTATTTCGTCGGAATGAATCCACCTTAATATCGGAATTAACGATGCGTTGGTTTTCAAATATTATAGGCACAAAAAGATAATTAGGATAAATTTCAGTTCCCTCATTGATATAAGATGTCGAATCGAGTAATATTACAGTAGGTATAAGCACATCTTTATTACTTGAAACACTTTGAATTTCAGCCGAAAGTGTAAATATGATTATGCAACTATATAAGAAAGTAATAATTCTATTCATATTGAGTCATTTTGATATTTATTCGCAAAGATACAGCAAACGAGAGAAAAATCAAAGGGAAAACTTGTTTTCAACTTTGCTTTTCCGAGTGCAGCTCTATCTTATCCAAAGATACAGCAAACGAGAGAAAAATCAAAGGGAAAACTTGTTTTCAACTTTCCCTTTTCCGAGTGCAGCTCTATATCATCTAAACAGAACCCATATTGATGCAAATCCAAAATAAAAAGGATATTGAACACCACACTAAGAATGAAAAGACTATATAATAAAAAATACTCATCCTCTGCAAATCGTTTGATTACTGTGAGAATGAGTATTTTATATCTATCAGTTATAGTTTACCTCGAAGCCCCTACCGCAATCTTCTTTGATTTCGTGGTTTCCTGAATACCATCTGTGGATATTCCGGCTCGGTATACATATATACCTCGGCTTACTCTGCGACCAGCATTATCATTCAAATTCCACACTATAGGGAATGAAGTAAACATATCGCTTTTGCCTGTTTCTGATGTACTCCACACCTCTCGTCCCGATAAATCATAAACACCGAGCGTAACAGTTATCAGAGCATCTGGACGATTATGCTTTATGTAGAAATTAGCTTCTACACTTGCTGGATTGGATGTTGTGTATACTTCATACATCTCTGGTTGCAAACCGGTAACAACATTAAATTCAAGTGTTATTTCCGAAGAATTATTAGAGGTATCCCACACCTTCAATCTTAGTGTATGCGCTCCGGGGGTAAGCCCCACAAGCGGATAATTAATTGTCCCACCATTATCATCACCAATTATCGGGGTATAATATTGTGCTACATTTGTAAAGGAAGTTTTTTCGTCAAGCACCACCGACATTTGATGTCCGATACCACTTGTGGAAACATTTATTCCAAAATTATCTTTAAATGAAGCAATAAGCATAGGTGATTCATTGACTTGATCTCCATTTTTGAATGAAGTAGTATTGAGTACCGCATAATCAAATGTTGGTGGCTCGGTATCAACTTGTGCCTCCGTATTATACCCATATACATAAAGATTCTCGCTCGACCCACGCCCTTCGGCTCCTTGTGTATTATATGAATAGAAATTAAACATTGCCGGGCTATAATTATTATTTATTTCTGACGGCATGGCAATTTTTAATTTGAATTTTCCATTTTTAATTGAATCCTGACCTACATATAATTTATTACTGCGATCATAAAATACAATCTCTTTTCCTGTTTTACCATATCCAAATGTAGTAATTGAAGATTCTGCATCAAAAAGGGTTGTTGAAATAATACCGTTGTAGTCGGCAGCGAGATTCCCCTTTTCATCGTAAATAGATCCTGCAACTTCCACACTTCCACGAGCTTCTATTGTAGGCTGGTTATCGTTATCCGCGGTTTCGCCATTAATTGTTTCCAACTGTAGTTTATATGACGGTGTTGCTAATCTCATGGCAGGATCACCTATAAGTTGATACCGTAATTTATTACTATTTGATTCACTTATTCCGTTTTTGCCTCTCATCAATATATCACCGATACGCATACTTTTACCATCGCTATCTTTTTTGAAAATATATTTAGAAACACTTTTATTCAGGGTTCCGTTATCAGATATATATACCACACGGGATGCTGTCATAAGAGCTATAACACCTCCACGTGGATTAAGATACATCAATTCGCCACCTGATATTTCATCATCATCCCAACGTGTAAATTCACAAGTAGCAGTATATAGCAATGGGTAGTGATTAAAATACATTTTTTCTTGTATATCAGTAAGATTTAGAAGTCCATCATGAGTCCATGACACCGGGTTTGCATGACCTACATAATTAACCCATAGCATTCCTTCGCTTAATTTCTGAAACATTTTATTGCGAGCATCTGGATATATGCGGCCTGCTCCTTTACTTTCGGCTATAAAAGCATCGGTATATATATGGTTGTAAACATAATTCTCTCCGCCATATAATTTCATAAGAGAAAGGCATCCTTCAGATTGCTCCATGTGAATTGCATTGTCTTCATCATCGGCAATCATTAGAACATTGTTTTTCCATGTTCCGAAATCATCTTTTGTAACATAGCGATATAATTTATCTACAGCCAACTTTGCTTCGGCAACACTCTTGACCGGCATGCGCCCGATGGCTATTCTCAACTTGTCGCTCGAAAACGTTACTCCGGAATTGTCGTCGAGAAATCCAAGAATATCATCCATATTATAGGATGTATTTTCATTATGACCTACTAAACTTTCCCAATTAAGCAACATTGGATATGCATTCTTTTTCACACGGTCTGTAATCTGACGATTATCGTAGGACGATCTTCCAAATAATAGCAAATATCCGAGTTTAGATTTATTGGATTCGGTTGCACCCCTGTCATAAAACATTTTGAGCATTTTCCTAAATGCCATAAAATCGGGTGTACCACTCGAAAATTCATTGTAGAGTTGCTGTGGTGTATACACATATACCGTCATCCCATCTGTATTTCTATGAAGGTCAGCTACTCTATCGGCTTGTACCTTGAATTCGGGAGGGGTGATTATCACCATATTCGGACACTCTTCTCCGTGTATATTTTGATTCTTTACTTTTTCAACTAATGTTGGGGATGGAAAAGTAATCGTTGTATTGAACGCATACATTTCACGCTCTCCCGGTATTCTGGTTGAGAATGTTACAGAAGCTCCGTCCATAACCAAATCCATCTGGTATGGCGCTGTGATGTCGGTCACATCTAAAATACGTGTGTCGGCAGTAACTGCACTCAAAGTATATCGGTCATTCCTGTTTGTAGATGTACGAAATGCTAATTTTCCTTTATTTAGAGCAAGAGTACGAGTATAATTTATCGTAATATAATCAAGATATGCAGTGAACAATGTGCCGGTATATGTAAATCCTATCGTGTAGGATAGATTCTCGTCAGGTAATGTAAACGACTTCATCGTTTCTGCAATATTTACATGTTCATAGGCAGGAGCAGTAACAGCTTTTATCCTATCATTATTTGATTGCGTCAGGTTTGTACCATTATACTTAAAATTAAGTGTTGCCGACCCATTCATTACCTTCGCTACAAACGCTGTAGTAGCATATACTGTAGATTGCGGAACATAATCAGTGAGTGTAAACTTAAATGTTTGTGATGTTTGATATTTAAAATCCTCACCAACAAGTAATCGCCCTGTTTGTCCTACCGTGAGCAATTCTTTTTCATAATACATGCGATCCGTAAATGTGGTTATCGGAGTAGTAGACGTGCCCAATTCAATTTTCTTCAATGGCATTTGAAGGTCTTCTATTCCATCTGCGTCTGTAATGAAATAGCAAGCCTCAAGAGCATATGGGTGTTGAACCTGTTTATAGCGTAATTGCGAAGATGTCTGTATTTCCCATGAATCTTGGCTTTGAGCATAGAAAAGAATTTTATCTGCATTCCTGATCACCGGAACCTGTATCAAATCATCAATTTGCGCACTATTTAAGACTTCGGAAATTGGTGCTCCTCCATATCCAAACACCCTTATTTTGCTTAGATCCGTGAACCCCCATGCAGAAATATCCGATTTAGTAATTTTATGAATACCTGTTTCGCTTATTTTCACACGCACCCAATTCCCCTTGGACAACACCGAGGATGATGCATATTCCGACAACTCTCTCGCCGATAATTGGAGCACAGAAATCAATGTTATTGCTATAAATATGACACTGAAAAATTTATTCAGTATACGGCATATAGGATATAATAAGGGTAAGGTTCTTAATTGCATATTACAAATATAGAATGGATAATTTATATCTCTATCACATGGATAAAATGATACACAACTAAATAACGAAAAAAAATGTTTTTTATTTTCCGGAAAAGATTAAATTATGCTCATCTTAATATTCCTCTTCATTCGGGTATAGGTTGGAGATATACTTATTAAAATCTTTAAAATCTCCATTAAATAAGTCCAGATCTACATCACCCTTCACGCCATCTACTTCGCCCCAATGGCTATATTGCCAAAAAGTCCATTTCACACTATCAGAAGGTGATGTAAATCGACACAGCCATAAAGGATAATCAGCAAAATATGATTGAATATATCGTTTATATCCATTATTATTTGTATAAAGCACTATTTTATATCCATGTTCCGACAGAAAATCTATCATTTCTTGCAAACGTTTGATCACGCTCCCGGTGGGAACCTCTTTATTTCCCCAATCTTCTACATCAATTACCAATGGTAGGTCAAGGGACTTGTCTGTAATCATATTGAGAAAATTCATACCTTGCAGGGTTCCATTTACCTCGAATCGAAAAAAATGATATGCTCCTAATTTAAGCGATGTTTCACGTGCACTATTATAATTGGATTCGAAATTAGGATCTGTATATGAAGCCCCCTCTGTAGCCTTCATATATACAAACATAATACTATCATTTTCAACTTTTTGAAAATCGATATTACCATTATGTGCCGAAATATCTATCCCCATCACAGGATACTGCGACTTGTTTATGTTCACTTCGGGGCGATAAATACCATATAGGATATAATACGCCGATAATCCGACAATAAATATTAATATTATCGATATGCCTATATAATATTTTAGAATTCCTCGCTTCATTGATGCAAATATAATGCAAATTAGCACAAGGTATGATCTCTTTGAATAATTTTTTATTGACAAGTACAAGAATATCTCACATATCTTAAAATATATATTATCATTGAATTTTAGATACAAAATTTTTATCTTAATCGGATTTATTTTTATATTTTTACGCAAATTTTGATTTAGGTCATCGCATCTTTACCATACAATGATATTTAATATACAATCATGATAACAACTTAAAAACATCTATTATGAAAAAAATTATCACTCTTTGTGCTTTAGCAGTGTTGGGGGTATCGTCAATGTCAGCATCTCTGACATTAAACGGTAAAACTTACGAGGTAGACACTATTTCGCAACGCGAAGTTGGACCCGGAATAGTTTATACAAGATACAGAATACCCGATTACCCTCTCAACATCAACACATTAGAAATGGATCTCAACAATGAATACAATCGGGTTGAGACTACTCAACCTCTTGACATGGTAGGCAAAAACGAAACTCTTGCAGCAGCTTATACACGTCATGCACTTGAGGGTAAAAAGCCTATTGCCGGTGCTAATGCAAGTTTCTGGTGCGTACCAGGACATGGTGCAGGATGGGCATTCATGCTCGGAACAAATTTCGGAGCAAGTGTTTACAACGGAAAAATATATACCGAAACCAATACTCACAATACATTGGCATTTGGAGGACCTTCAAATACAGGAGGATTTGCAATTGACTATTCTAAAAGATTGTGGTGCGACCACTTGTCGTGGTATGGCGAAGTGAAATGCTCTCGCTGGAGTAAACCTTTAGAGATTATACAATTCAATCGTGCATGTTTCGAAGGTGAGCTGGCTGTATTCACACAAGATTTTGGGAAAACTCGCAAAATGGTAACAGAATCAACTAACGACAATATCTATCTCAATCTTGATCCTGGAGAAAAATGGGCGGTAAATAAAGATATGACATGTACCGTTCAAGCAATTTCACTTAATAAGGGTGAAGAAACCGTTGGCGATTATGACCTTTGTCTTACCGGAAACGGTGACTATAAACAATATCTTAGCCAACTACAGGTAGGTGATAAAATAACACTCAATCACTATTGGTTCCGAATGAGCGACAAGGCTCGTCCGGAGGTGGAACAGATGATGGAAGGAAATGCTCTTGTAATAGAAAATGGCGAGATTACCCCATATTGTTATGAAGAAGGATATTGTGCTCAAGTATATTCCAGAACAGTATATGGTGCAAGCCAAGATGGCCGAAAACTATTTATCATCGTTATTGACTTATCGACAAACGAAGATGGATACTCTGCCGGATGTCCTACAAGTGTAGCTTGTGAAATTCTAAAAACTCGTGGATGTTGGAGAGCTACCAATTTTGATGCAGGTGGGTCTGCACAAATGTTAGTGGATGGAAAGGTAATAAATCGCACTACAGAGGGAACACCCCGTGCCGTATCTACAAGTTGGTTACTATACTCCACAGCCCCGGGCAATGATAAGGTTGTAACCAGAATAGAATTTGATCAATTCAATGTAAAAATGCCTATCAACGCATCATTCACCCCCAAAATATTAGGATATAATCAATATGGTGAACTTGTAGACAATGATTTCAAAGAATTTACATTATCCTGCGATCCTGATTTGGGTGTAGCATCCGGAACAAAATTTGATGCATCAGCGACTCCTACTTCGGGAATACTTACTGCGACCTACAATGGTTACAAAGTAACCAAAAAAATAACCACTTGTAATGCAGAAATGGCTATTAAGGTAAAACCAAACCTTATTATTGACGGAGCGATGGAATATCCTATTGAAGTTACTTCTAAAATTGATAGAGCAACATATTTCTATGACCCGGCAAAACTTGATTGGAAAGTTGAAGACCCTACGATTGCAACTATCGAGAATGGTGTGCTTAAAGGGCTAAAAGAGGGTACTACTAAAATCTCATGTTCTCTTGGTGATTTCACCGATGAAACTCAAGTCTCTGTTCAAATAGCTGAACATAGATTTATGCCTGTGGCTTGGGATGGTTGGACTTTGAAAGCGGTTGGGGCTAAAGAGCTTGCGTTAAACGCTGAGGGCGTTTTAAGCATGAACTACACATCAGGGCGTGGTCCATACATTAAAATGACTAAAGATGTTACTCTTTACAGTCTCCCTCGAAATATTACACTCGAATTTACTCCTTCTATTCCTATCGATTACATTCAAGTGGATTTGAGATCGGCATCAATGACCAATAATAATTATATTGCGTTTGGAAAAGATAATGGTGGATTTGCTGCTGGTACTAAATATACTATCGACTTCAATCTAAGTAATATTTTCGATCTCGATGATATGCTGACTTATCCTATTTCATTAAAAGAAATAACTTTTTATCCTCCAGCAACCGGTGTAGTGAAAGGGGCTCAAAACATCACTATTCATGCTATGAATGTAGAATATGCAAACCCAAGTGGCGTAGATAAAGTTATCGAAAACACTGAATCTTCGATTAAAGTTTACCCTAATCCGGTAATCGACGGCTCTATGACGGTATGCTCTTCTGACGATGAGGCAATGGTAGAAATTTACAATACTTCAGGCTCGTTGGTGAAGAAAACCATTGCTCCAACAAATGGTGGTAGCGCTACAATCGAGGTCTCAGACCTCGCTCCCGGTATATATTTCGTGAAAATAGATACAACTTCCGAAAGCAAAACTCAAAAAATAATAATTAGATAAGAAGGTTCAACTAACATTATAATGAGGAATATATCACTATCTAATTAGGGAATATTCCTCATTCATTTTAATTAATTCATTATGCGAATTTATAATCTTAAGTCTTATGCAATCGTTGCAGCCTCTATTTTAGGCACATTAAATGCAAACGCTGATTTTACAATAGATGGTACTACATATAAAACTGACACAATCTCCCAACGTCAGATAGGTCCCGGAATTATTCACACCAGAATGCGCATCCCTGATTTCCCTCTAAACGTGAATATGATACAAATGGATATGAGTAATACCAATAATCGCATCGAGTTGCAACAGGCAAATGACAGATTGGGATCAACGGAAAAATTTGCCGATGCATATATACGACATAAAGCAGAGGGGAAAAATCCTATTGCAGGGGCAAATGCAAGTTTCTGGTGCGTTCCGGCTGAAAAGCCGGCATCCGAATATGTTTTGGGACACCCTTACGGAGGTTGCGTGTATAATGGCAAAATCGTTGAAGAAACTAATATGTATCGTGATCGTTGGGAAGGTGGACCTCAAGCTAGTGGCATGGTGGGAATCGATCTCGATAAAAATCTGTGGATAGAACAATTGTCATGGAAAGGATATGCTAAATGTGCTAAATGGGAACAAACACCTGAGATTTTCCAAGTTAATCGTAGATGCTACGAAAATGAATTAGTGATGTATAACTCTTTTTACGGGACTAATCGAGCATTTAACACCACTGATGCAAATTCTAATGTATATTTGCGATTAAAGGATGGTGAAAAATGGGCTGTAAACAAAGAGTTCGTTGCCGTAGTACAAGAAATAGTAACCGATAAAGGGGCTCTGATGCTTGGTGAATACGACTTGTGTCTATCTGGTACAGGCGACTATAAAGCCATGCTCGAACAATTGGCTATCGGTGATGAGATAACTCTTTCTTATGCTTGGACTGTATTAGATACTGAAATTACGCCCAATATTGATAATATAGTGGAGGGTCAATCATTAGTAATGCGAAATGGTGAAATGACTTGGTTGAATGACAAAGGTTATTGTTCCATGACATATTCACGTACCGGATACGGAAGCAGTGCCGATCAAAAAACATTGTATATAATAGTCATCGATATGTCTACAAGCGACTATGGTTATTCTGCAGGCTGTAATACTAAAGTAATGTGCCAAATAATGCAACAAAGCGGATGTGCCAACCTTTGTAGCATGGATGCCGGAGGATCAGCACAAATGATGATTGCCGGAACTGTTGTAAACAAGACAACAGAAGGAACACCACGCGCCACGGCTAACGGAATGATGCTCTATTCCACAGCCCCTCGTAGTAATGAGGTTACTACAATCAGATTTGACCGACACAAAGTAACTATGCCAATCAATGGTTCTTACACTCCGAAAATGTTGGGGTATAATGAATACGGAGATTTGATCGATGAAAATTTCAAAGGGTTCACTCTTGAATGCGATCCTTCTATTGGATCGGCAACAGGCGACACCTTTACTGCGTCATCGACTCCGGCTTACGGAGCAATAAGAGCCAAATATAACGGGTGCATAGTATCAAAAGAGGTTACAACTGTTCAGGCTGAAATGGCGATATGCATCAAACCCAATATCATAATAGATGGTACAATAACTTATCCTATTGAGGTTGCATCTATAGTAGGTAGAGATAAATATTTCTATGACCCGGCAAAACTTGATTGGAAAGTTGAAGACCCTACGATTGCA
>CAZYEO010000002.1:0-43287 GCA_964646495.1 uncultured Muribaculaceae bacterium | reverse complement strand
GGTTAGTGCGGGAGAATCTGCATATATTAAGATAAATAAAAATGGAGATAATAAAGTTAATGTAAAAATATATAATAGTGCATCTCAGTTGGTTAGTAATTTGGCGTTGCCGGTTACGGATAATATTGTTCAATTACCAGCTACCGAACTTTCTCCGGGTCTGTATTTTGTAGTAATAAACTCAAAGGTAATTAAAATGGTTATTATATAATTTAATCGTCATGAAAATCAAAAAAATCAATCTGTCATTTTTAATTCTTCTGATATGCTCGTTTTCAATATCGGGAGCAAAAAACACATGGACAATTAATGGAAATGTGTATGAAGTAGATACTATGGTTTATAAGCATCTTGTAGGACCAGGTACTACTTTTGCGAAGTATAATCTACCGGGTAAGCCACTAAAAGTGAGTGTTCTCGAGATGGATTTACGCAATAAATACGTGGATTTTGAAACCTGTAAAGGTGGCGATAAGGGGGTGAGCCAAGAACAGCCCACAAGCATGTATTCTCGTAATGACTATCCCGGACATGATATGATAGGAGCTACCAATGGTGATTTTTATTTCTATCAAAATGTGGTTGAAAACGGAATCCCTCGGAGCGGACAATTCAAAAAAAATGAATGTATCACAAACCCGGTAGGGCGTGCGGCATTTGTACTTACCGATGATCGTAAACCTTATATCGATAGGGTGGATTTCTCAGGAACCGTGAAATTCGGCGAAACGACTACTCGGTTACATACCGTTAATATGCAACGCCTCGAATGGGAAAACACAGAAGGGAATCAACTCAATTTATATACTAATGCTTACGGAACAGAAACAGAGAAATGTACCGGAGGTATGAAGGTTATTATAACTCCGGCTCAAGGTGAGTTTTTCTGGAGTGCAAATAAGAATATCGAAGCAGTAGTGGAAGCTATTGTTCCCGGAGATGGAGTAACTCCTATTGAAGCAGGAAAAGCCGTGTTGTGGGGTAGGGGAACATCAGAAACTTTTTTAAAGACTTTGAGTGTGGGTGATAAAATAACACTTAATCTCACCACTAATTTGCGCAGCCAACCCGGATTGTTGAAAGATTTCAAAGAATTAATGGGAGGAAGTAACAATATAATTATGCGTAATGGTGAATTGGTGGATGGCACAGATGATGTGCATCCTCGCACTTGTATTGGATTCAGCAAAGATGAAAACATTGTGTATTTCGTTGTAATTGATGGTCGTCAAGCTACATCTACCGGAGTTTCGCTAACAGAGTGTCAAGGTATATTCCTCGGGCTCGGTGCATGGCATGCCGTGAATCTTGATGGTGGTGGATCATCAGTTATGATTGTAAATGGTGATGTTGTGAATACACCGAGTGACGGTCCGGTGAGGGCTGTAGGCAATGGATGTCTTTTGGTGTCGAATGCTCCCATAGATGATGAAATTAAAATGCTGCAGTTTGCTCCACGCTCCTATGCTTTGCCGACGGGAGCAAAGATAAAACTCGGAGCTTATGGATATAACCAATATGGTGTTCTCAAAACAAAAGATTTAGCCGGAGTTACATATTCATGTGACGAGGCTATAGGGAGAATAACATCTGATGGCTATTTTGTAGCAGGAGGTAATGAAGTTGGTGGTAATATCACAGCATCCTATAATGGTGCTACAGTATCACAGCCGGTGCGCATAGTTACAGCCGAATTGTCGATGCGTCTCAACTCGGTGATTATAGACAAATATCATCCTTATTCACTTGAAGTATATGGGGTGAATGGTGAGAACAAAGACCTCGTTGATCCTAATATCCTCGCATGGAGTAGCTCTAATACTGAAAGTTGCGTAGTATCTGATGGGATCGTATCCGCAATTGCCAATGGCGAAAGTGTTCTTACCGGTGAAAAAGGTACTTTCTCGGGGAAAATTTCAGTGTCGGTGCAAAATCCGGAATCAAAAATTCAACCCATCGATCCTAATATGGATGTTACGACATGGATTATAAGCCAAACAGGAGGGAAAAATATTACAGCTACGCCTCTCGATAATGGAATGAAACTTACCTACACCGGATCATCGGGACGTGGACCGAATATTAAATTAACCAAGAAAATCCAATTATGGGGATTGCCCGATGCTATTCGCATACGCATCCAAGCAGGTAATGCTCCCATAAAAAAGATTACAATTTCCACAAATAATCCTGTAAGTTCAAATGTTATAACCACGTATGACTTCACTCCGAATGTGGATGGCGAAACCATTGTTGAACTTCCCGTTTCCAGCTTGGTAAACGTTTCCGATTTTGCATCATATCCCATAACTCTCAATTATATACAATTTGAAATGGGGGTATCGACCACCGGTACAGAATACACAATTGAGATACCCGGCATTGAAGTTGTGTACCTCAATGCGCCAGCCGGTGTCGAGGATGTGGTTGTTAATAAGATTATACCCTCTGTTTTCCCCAATCCTATCAGTGTGGGAGAAACAGCATATATGAAAATAGATGATTGCAGCAATGCGCGAGTTACTGTATATGCTACCTCTGGACAGCTTGTAAGCCAACGAGATTGTGCCGTAAATGGAGGCTTATTGCAACTTCCTGTTCAGCAACTCCATCAAGGAATATATTTTATAGCAGTCACAGCCAATAATGTCACCAACACTGTGAAGCTCATTATAAAATAGAACCCTATAAATATTTATATTGTACGAAAGCTGTGGAAACACGGCTTTCGTCGTTATTAGTATACGTGATAAATGTTATCAAATAACCCGATATTCACGTTCCAAAAGATATGTTATTCAATATCCCTAATTTATGAATGTAAATATCCCTTATATGATTAAAAAACCATATCTTTGTGCTAATTCCATTAAATAATGAAAGCAAAACTAATTTTTTAAAATAAAAGGTGCAAAAATAATTACGGTATGTTAGAAAAGACCAATGTTAAAGAGCTCGAAAAGGTAGTTGTGCGCTTTTCGGGTGATTCCGGAGACGGAATGCAGTTGGCAGGAAACATTTTCTCGAATGTGTCTGCCGGAATTGGGAATCAGATTTCCACATTTCCCGATTATCCTGCTGAAATCAGAGCTCCACAAGGAACGCTAAGTGGTGTATCCGGATTCCAAGTTCATATAGGACGTGGTGTCTACACTCCCGGTGATCAAGCGGATGTATTAGTATCAATGAATCCTGCTGCCCTGAAACAGAATGTAAAATTTCTGAAAAAAAATGGAGTAGCGATTGTTGATATTGATTGCTTCAAAAAAAATGATCTCGACAAGGCTTTATACACTACCGATAACCCATATAAAGAAATAGGATTGACGGCAGAAGTTGTTGAAGTCCCTATTTCGTCGATGGTGAAAGCTGCCCTTGCCGATTCAGGGCTCGATTTAAAGTCGATAATGAGATGCAAAAATATGTTTGCACTCGGATTGGTATGTTGGCTTTTTGATCGTCCGGTAGAGAGCGCATTGCATCATCTTCACAATAAATTCGCAAAGAAACCAGCCATCTATGAAGCCAATGCAAAGGTATTGCAAGCCGGTTACGATTATGGGCATAATATTCATGCTTCAGTATCAACCTATAGAATAGAGAGCGACTCCATTAAGGCAGGACGCTACACGGATGTAAATGGTAACACGGCTACAGCATGGGGATTGATAATGGCTTCCGAAAAATCCGGACTACCATTGTTTCTTGGAAGTTATCCGATTACACCGGCAACAGATATTCTGCATGAGCTTGCAAAACGCAAGGATCTTGGAGTGAAAGCAATTCAGATGGAGGATGAAATAGCCGGAGTGTGCTCTGCGATAGGAGCTTCATTTGCAGGTAATCTTGCTGTGACAAGTACATCCGGTCCCGGATTGGCTCTTAAAGGAGAAGGGATAGGGCTTGCCGTGATGGCTGAGCTACCTCTCGTAGTTATTGATGTGCAGAGAGGTGGTCCATCTACCGGACTTCCTACGAAAACCGAGCAAACCGATCTCATGCAAGCTTTATACGGCCGCAATGGTGAATCGCCGGTAGCAGTGGTAGCTGCTGCGTCGCCGACAGATTGTTTCGATATGGCTTTTGAAGCAGCGCGTATTGCTCTCGAACACATGACACCGGTAATTTTACTTACCGATGGGTTTATTGGCAATGGTTCAAGTGCTTGGAGAGTACCGGATGCTGATGAATATCCAGAGATAAAGCCTAATTTCGTATCACGCGATATGCTCGAAAAAGGATGGAAACCATATCATCGCGATCCAAAAACACAAGTACGCTATTGGGCTGTTCCCGGCACTGAAGGGTTTATGCACCGATTAGGTGGACTCGAAAAGGACTTCTGTACAAGTGCAATATCCACCGACCCGGAAAACCATGAAAAGATGGTACACATCCGTCAGGAAAAAATAGATAACATAGCTAAAGCTATTTCCCCAATTGAAGTACAGGGAAATCCTGATGCCGATACATTACTTATAGGCTGGGGTGGCACTTATGGACACTTGTTTACTGCAGTAGAACAGATGAATGCAGCAGGGCGCAAGGTTGCTTTTGCTCATTTCAGACATATAAATCCGCTACCTGCAAACACACATGAGGTACTTTCCAGATATAAAAACGTGATTGTTGCCGAATTGAATTTGGGACAATTTGCCGATTATCTTCAAGCAAAGAATCCCGATGTGTTAATACGCCGTATTAATAAAGTACAGGGACAACCATTCCTTATCCAGGAAATAGTTGATGGTGTAACTAATATTATGGAGGGTAAATAAGATGGAAAATAAAAATTATACAGCTGCCGATTTCAAAAGTGATCAATATGTGCGTTGGTGTCCCGGATGTGGAGACCATGCTATTCTCAATGTGCTCCACAAAGCTATGGCAGAGGTGGGTGTGGCTCCACACATGACAGCCGTTATTTCAGGTATTGGATGTAGCTCGCGCTTGCCATACTACATGAATACATATGGCTTCCACACTATTCATGGGCGTGCCGCTGCAATTGCCACAGGATTCAAGGTGGCAAATCCTGAAATGTCTGTATGGCAGATTTCGGGCGATGGCGATGGGCTTGCAATCGGAGGTAATCACTTTATACATGCCGTACGCCGAAATATCGATATAAATATGCTTTTGCTCAATAATAAGATATATGGTCTCACTAAAGGTCAATATTCTCCTACGAGCGATCGCGGATTTGTATCAAAATCATCACCTTATGGCACTGTTGAAGATCCGTTTATCCCTGCAGAGCTTGCATTTGGAGCGCGTGGCACTTTTTTTGCGCGCAGCATAGACGTAGACTTACCAACCTCGCAAGAAGTAATGGTGGCTGCTGCACGTCATAAAGGAGCTTCTGTCGTTGAAATACTACAAAATTGTGTGATTTTCAATCAAGGTATTCACAATTATATTACTGATAAAGAATTTCGTGCTGAGCGCACAATACATCTGCATCATGGCGAAAAGATGCTTTTCGGTAAAGAAAATGAAAAAGGATTGATACGCGAAGGCTTTGCATTGAAAGCAGTGGAAATAGGCAAGGATGGCTACACAATTGATGATGTGTTGGTTCATGATGCACACACAACATCCAATTTCTTGCATCAACAACTCGCCATGATGGATGGCTACACCCTCCCGCTTGCGATAGGAGTGATTCGTGACGTAGATTCATTGGTTTACAATGAAGAAGTAGATAAACAAGTAGAGGCAGTGCAATCCAAAAAAGGATTTAAGTCATTACGCGATATGATTCTCGCAGGAGAAACATGGGAAGTAAAATAACCCCTCTGCCAAGAATATAAACCCAAAAAAAGGATGTTACCCTCAAAGTAGCATCCTTTTTAGTTGTACTGAATATTTTTCCTTAAAAGTAGTGTTTTATTGGGGTTTAGCGCATGAATTCTGCTATGTTCATTGAGAGGTTGAGCATGAATGTAGTTCCACCTACGTGAGGCTGTGACATTGCCACACCAAACCCAAACATTTTCACTCGCATACCGGCTCCTATTGAGAACCCTGATATAAAATTTCGGGCGTAAGTAGCCATATCCGTGCGTGTTTTGTAGTTGTAGCCCAATCCGATATAAAACTTCTCGGATGGCACATATTCCACTCCAAATACGAGATGTCTGAATAGGTTGCTTCCAAATGATTCCTTTTCGACAATATCAGAGCTGGTGGAATTTTTGTCGTCACGTTCGTAATATGGTAATTTCCATTTTGTAAGGTTGTAGGCGGTAATTGAAAAGCGTATTGGCACAGATGTCAAAGATTGAGTCCAACCCAATTGTATGTCCCATGGAAGTTTGTCGTATGTTTCATTGAATTTTTTTACCTGTCCACCTAAATTTTTAAATACTAATGATAACGAAAGATCCTTTTCTGGGTCGTAATAGTTTATACCGAGATCGGTAGCTATTGCTAATGCCGAATAGTCACCGTAGTTGGATGAAATAACTTTTAGGTTAATACCTCCTCGCAGGCGGTCGGTGATGTCGTGTGAATACATGGCATTGAATGTGATATCGCTTGGTGAGAAAGTTCCGGTGATTGTGCCGTCGGGGTCAGCCGCTTTTATCTCTCCGTAGCCGAAATATTGTATTCCGGCAGCCCACGCTCCTCGTTCATGTGCCTTCATCCCGAAAGTAGCACCCATAAAATTGCTTCCTCCAAGATAGCGCATATAATTCATTCCCAATTGCATATCAATCTCCTTGCCGAGAAGTGCAGGATTTTGGTTCATCAGGTTGATGTCATCATCAATAATGGATATATTTTGCCCACCTAATCCGTATACATGAGACGAAGATGTGGTGTTAAGGAAGTTGTAAGCTGTGCTGCCGTCCTGTGCGCGGGCATCTATGATGCATGCGCACAATGCAATGACAACTATGATTAAAATGTTGTAAAATCTCATTCGGGATAAACTGTATATTACATTCGTTATTTTCTAAACGTAATAATATGCAATCTATTATAAATACGCTTTAATTTTTAATCAATTGAGGGTAAGAATCATGTAAAAATAAACAAAACATTATTAATCATACACAAATTGGGGTATAAGTATTTTTTTGTTAGAAAATTCAGGTATATATTTGCGACAAGCTGGCGAGTAAGATAGGGTGATGTCGGCTAAAGGAAAATAATTAATAAAAAGGACTTTTATCGAGGTTATGAATTTATCATTAAAAAGGACATTGTTTTTTATTCTTACCATAAGTATGCTTGTCCCACTTATGGGGCAGGTGCGAAAGACAAGTGTTTGCAATCCCGTATCGGGAGATAGTTCGCCTTATCAGATAATATATGAATATGATGTAGTCGAGGTTCAGCCACAATTTCCTGGTGGTGAACGTGGTATGATAAATTATATAAATCGTACTCGTGAATATCCTTATAGCGCATACGTGCGTAAAATAGAGGGAAGAGTACTATGTAGTTTTATTATCGATGCTGAAGGGAATGTGACTCACGTAAGGGTGATAAAAGGGGTAGAGGCTACACTCAATAAAGAAGCTGTGCGCATTATCAAACTTATGCCACAATGGAAAGCCGGGCAAATGGATGGCGAAAGGGTGTCGGTTCATTGCATTCTCCCGATTGCATTTCGATTATAAAATAATCTGAGTTTATTTTGTCTCCAAAGGAGAATTTATAAGATACACGTGCTCTGTGGCGCGTGTTATTGCTGTATATAGCCAACGGTGGAAATCGCGATTAGTGAGTGCATCATCGGGGATATACCCCATATCTATGAATACATTTTTCCATTGTCCCCCCTGTGCTTTATGGCAAGTAACTGTATAGGCATATTTTACTTGTAAAGCGTTGAAATATTCATTTTTCTTCAATTGCTGATAGCGTTGTCGCTGTGTGCCTGTCATGTCGGCAATAAGGGCTGTGTAAAGATTCTGATTATCTTCACGAGTGAGAGCCGGGCTGTCGCTGAAAAGGGCATTTAGTACTATTCTTGCATCAATTTCTACGCCTCGATCTGGAAATTCAAGCTCTACATCGGCAAATCGAAGCCCATATTGCGACATTGTGCCGCGCACTCTTCCAACTCGGGCTATATCTCCATTGGCAATAAAATCTATCTCTTCATATTTTTCGCTCCAGAAATAATTATTTTTAGCAACGAGTAGCATGTCACCGCTTGCAAGTTCCTCTTCGCGGAAAAGTATTTGATTGCGAATGCCTGTATTAAATAGGGTTGCGCGTTTATTGGATCGTGTAATTATTATTGTTTCCTCCATGCCATCGTGTCCGTAGCAATCGGATATTTTTTCAAGAAGATATTCCCCCGAAATATTTTCTATATCTGCAAATCCCGTAAGCTCCATCACCGGAGCGATGAGTGGCGTTTCCTCCATGCGATTGCGCATGAGTGTGGCATTGTGCAAAATACCCGACTCCAGAGCTTGGCGAGCAGGGGAGGTGAGTTGATACGACATCACTCTGAGTCCATAAGATTTCAATTGTTCTTCACTGAGTGCCGGACTCTCTAATAGCCCTACCGGTGGTAATTGAGCATTATCTCCCAATAAAATGAGATGGCAGCCGGTGCCACTATATACGTATTCAATCAAATCATTAAGAAGACTCCCCGAACCAAATACAGCACCATCGCCCGATGAATTAGGTATCATTGATGCTTCATCGACGATGAAAAAAGTGTTGGTATGTTTGTTCTCAGCGAGTTGGAATGCCCCATATTCCGGGTTGTAGCTTTTTTGCCGGTAAATTTTGCGGTGTATAGTGTATGCCGGATGTCCCGAATAATCTGAAAATACTTTTGCTGCTCTCCCCGTAGGGGCTAAAAGCACTGTTTTAATATGATACTGAGTAAGTGATTTCACTATTGCACCCGTAAGCGATGTTTTTCCTGTTCCTGCATATCCGTTGAGTAGGAAAATCGAGTCATCTTCCCTGATTATACAGAAATAAGAAAGCCAAGCAATGAGATCGGTTTGTTGGTCGTTGGGAGAGTAAGATAAGTTACTAAGTACTAATTCTCCGAATTTCTTTACATCAATATTGTTATTTTCGGCTAAATCCATAAACAAAGATAGCTACATTTGAACATAATGTATTAAATTTGCAATAAATAATAATTACGTTAGGGTAGAATCGATGAATAATGAGATGAATCATATTAATGAAGAGATACCGCATCCGGAGATGTGGCGCATGTCTCTGCGTATTGATAGCGATTCGGTGCAATATTCTATCTATAGTATAGTTGAGGATGGATCGTTGAAATTTCAATCGCTTGTGCTTCCAAAGTCGGGAGAGAGTTATTTGAAGAGATTGGAAACACTCATTTATGACACTCCTCTTCTGCTTAAGGATTACAAAAGTGTTGATATATTGATAAATACATCGCAATTTGTGATCGTTCCGCAAGACTTGGCAACGGAAGAATCCGATTTTGAATCGGCATTTCGTTTCTTATATCCTCAATTTGGTGGTGAAGTGCTTCATAATAATCTTAAGCAATGTAATGCTACATTAGTGTTTGGAGTGGAAAAAAATGTATTGGCTTTC
Source organism: uncultured Muribaculaceae bacterium (assembly GCA_964646495.1). Classification (GTDB taxonomy): domain Bacteria; phylum Bacteroidota; class Bacteroidia; order Bacteroidales; family Muribaculaceae; genus HGM05232. The sequence goes on along the minus strand of CAZYEO010000002.1, from coordinate 33,726 downwards.
ATTCAACGTACATTTTATCAGTGCTCCATCAGGCACACTCTTAGCCCTTTATGTCAGTACTTCGGCAAAAAAAGCATGCTGGGAAATGTGTCTAAATTGTATGTGCATGTGCAAGGAGATCAATTGGATATGTGCGCTTTTAATCGCAAAGGATTAGCCCTTGCCAATAGTTTCAAGTTTCGTCACATTAATGATGCCATATTCTACATATTAGGAGTGTGGAATGTGCATGGTCTTGATGCTATGAATGATGAGTTGCAGATAGTGGGTGATAAGGAATTGAAAAAGAATCTTATTCCTGAATTGCGAAAATTCATAACATTTGTTATGCCCGCGATATTCCCCTCTGCGTTGTTTAAATTGGGAAATGGAGCAATCGACGCTCCGTTTGATTTAATAATTTTACCTGTTATATGCGAATAATACGCGGAAAATATGGGCGACGTCGCTTTGATGTTCCCACAAATATTACTGCACGTCCCACTACCGACTTTGCACGCGAGAATATTTTTAATGTGCTCGAAAATATTGTAGATTTTGATGGACTTCATGCACTCGACCTTTTTGCTGGGACGGGAGCAATAAGTCTTGAATTTCTGTCGCGTGGTTGTGCCGATGTCACAGCTGTGGAAAAGGCTTCGACCCAATTCAATTTTATCCGCAAAATTAAAGGTGAGCTTAATGATAATAACCTTATTCCCGTTAAGGGGGATGTGTTTAAGTTCATAACCTCGACATCCAAGAAATTTGATATAATTTTTGCTGATCCTCCCTATGATCTCCCGGAAATAGATAAAATACCGGAATTGATACTTAATAGTGAAATGGTGAAACCGGGAACTATCGTAATTGTTGAACATTCAAAAAACAATGATTTTTCATTGCTGCCGCATTTTTCGCAGAGAAGGGTATACGGCAGTGTTAATTTTTCTCTTTTTATTATTCCCGAATAAGAGACGGGTATTTGTAAGTAATCAAAATATTTAAAATGTCAAAAACCAATATGAGCTCTCCGGCTCCAATGAGTGGAGCGGGGATAATAGCGGGTATACTCGGAGCTGTGTCCTTCGGATTTATTCCCGTTTTCAGTAAACCTGCGCTTGAAGCAGGATATTCACCATCATGTATCTTATTTTATCGTTTTGCAATAGCAACACTTATTTTAGCTGCGCTACTATTATCGCGTAAGCAATCAATGCGTCTACCCTTGCGCACAGTCCCATCGATGTTCTTAATCTCTCTTTTCTATTGCGTATCCGGTGGTTTTTTGGTACTTGGATATAAATATATGTCGGGGGGTGTGGCTGGAGTGCTTCACTTCACCTATCCTGTATTTGTGATGTCTATTCTTGTGATATTTTATAAAGAACGAATTAAAATATCTTCAATAATCGCCATTATAATCGCTATAGCTGGGATTTATTGTCTTGGAGTACTTGGAGGCGAAAGTTCATTTGTGGAGGGGCAAAACCGCCTATTGGGTGTGGTGATAATATTAACTTCCGGACTTGGGTGCGCATGCTATATGGTAGGGGTCAATAAAACAAAATGTCGCCATCTGTCATCGCTCAATCTCACTTTTTGGCTTATACTTTTCAGTACATTGTTTTTTGGCTCGATAGCATTATTCAATGGCGAGCTTGTATTGATAAACGATCTTCCTACGATTGCAAATTTTGTGGGATTAGCATTGATTGCCACAGTGCTTTCTAATTTCCTATTGGTATATGCCATTAAAAAGATAGGCTCCACCTATGCTGCCATTTTTGGCGCGGTAGAGCCTCTTACTGCCGTTATATTATGTATCATCATTTTTGGAGAAACAATTAATACAGCAATTGTATTCGGTATTCTTTTTATCCTTGTTGCAGTGACAATAGTCGTGTTGAGAAACAAGAAATAAATCAGTGCTTAGAATATAGGGAACGAACTTGATGTATTTGTATACTTATTGTCAAATTCTTGCTGTGTCATGGTCATCATCATTATGCCTTGTATCAAGAATAAGATGCTCAACACTGCTGCCGCAATTCCACATGTAATAAGTGTTATTATAAGGCATATAATTCCTGCTGAGGTTTTTCCAAGATAAAAATATTGAGCTCCAAATGCGCCGAGAAGTATTGCTAATAATCCGGCAACTCCGCGACTTTTCCCGAAAGGACCCGCTGCAAAGATATCGCCTGAACTATAATATTGAGAATAAGGATTGTTTTGAGCATTTGGATCATAAGGGTTGGATTGTGCAAACTCATTGCCACAGTACACGCATTTAGTTTTTCCGTCGGGCAACGTGTTGAATTTGTTGCATCCGCACATAGGACATTTAAAATCAGCCATATTATTATAGTTTTAATGTTGTTATTCTTGAAATCAAAGATATTAAATATTTATGAAATATATCGCGCTCAATAATAATGATTAAAATCTTACGCTATAACTATTCACAATAATTAGACGTATAATCAATAGTAAAAGGTTGCAATAGGTATAAAAAAATAACGGGTCGCATTAGTTTTCATTTCGATAAAACTATGTTTGACCCGTTATTTATGTGGTATATAAAGGTAGATTTATTTTTTGTGTGCTATAAGATATTGAGCAATTTGCACAGCATTTAGAGCAGCGCCTTTTTTGATTTGGTCTCCCACTACCCAGAATGTGAGTCCGTTGTCGTTGGCAAGATCTTTACGAATACGTCCCACAAACACAGGATCTTGATTTGCAATATCAAGTGGCATAGGATATTTTTTAGTTTCAGGATCATCTACCACAACAAGCCCTTCAGCTTTAGAAAAAGCAGCCTTAGCTTCTTCTACCGAAATAGGAGCTTCGGTTTCGATCCAGATAGCTTCGCTATGCGCGCGCATTACAGGTACACGCACACACATTGAGCTTACGCTGATGTTGGGAGCATGCATTATTTTGCGTGTTTCGTGAAACATTTTCATCTCCTCTTTTGTGTAACCGTTGTCGGTGAATACATCCACTTGTGGAATAACATTGTAGGCAAGTTGATATGCAAATTTCTCAATTGTAGGTTTCTTCCCTGCACCAAGTTCGGCATATTGTTCAATAAGCTCATCCATAGCAGCCGCACCAGCTCCACTTGCAGCCTGATAGGTGGCTACATGTACGCGAGTGATTGGAGAGAGATCGTTGAGAGGTTTCAAAGCCACCACCATCTGTATTGTGGTGCAATTAGGGTTGGCTATTATATTGCGAGGGGTATTGAAAGCATCATCCCCATTTACCTCAGGCACTACTAATGGCACATCCGCATCCATGCGAAATGCACTTGAATTGTCGATCATTATAGCTCCATGCTTGGTAATAGTTTCAGCATATTCTTTAGAGGTTCCCGCTCCAGCCGATGTAAATGCAATATCCACACCTTTAAAGTCATCGTTATGTTGAAGCTCTTTTACTGTGATTGTTTTACCCTTGAATGTATAAGTAGTTCCTGCACTGCGTTTAGATCCGAATAACAATAGTTCGGAAATTGGGAAATTCTGTTGATCCAACACTCGTAGGAATTCTTGTCCTACTGCGCCACTTGCGCCTACGATTGCTACTTTCATATTGCTATATAATGATTAAAAATGATAATAATTCGATAGAAATTGCATTAATGCGGTTGCAAAGATAAGGAAAAAATCACAATTCAACATTATGCTTTAAGATATGATACTCGATATGGATAATTTATGGTTTTTTTAAAGCGAAAAATGCTTATTTGAAAAAAATGATAGAAACAATCTTTATTTTTGCAACGTTTTCTTAAGTAGTAGCGTCTAATATTTGTGCGAAGAAACAAAAAAACATATCGCACTATCTATTCTAATTTCTAATCATTAAAAAATGAATCGAATTAAATTTTGTCTTATAGCATTATTTCTTGGTTCGGTGATGCAAATAGTTGCAGCTGAATACTCTGTGAAAGGGTGTGTTGTCGATGAAAATAATGCTCCTATTGACTATGCTACAGTGGTAATGCTAAAAGAGGGGAAACAAGTGAATGGTACAACTACCGATGTGGGTGGATGCTTTACAAACAAAGTACCTGCCGGAAATTATGTAATGACTATCTCTTATGTGGGGCTATCTTCGCACAACGATACTATAAAAGTAAATAAAAATATAGATCTTGGTAAGATAATACTTTCAAAGAATGCTGTTGTGATGAAAGAGGTAGAGGTTACTGCATCTGCAATTCGTCGCGATGCCGACAGATTTGTCATGATGGTTGAGGATCAGCCCTCGGCAATAGGAAAAGATGGTGAAGAGGTTCTTAAAACGGCTCCCGGAGTATGGATTTCTGATGATCAAATATCCATAAATGGCAAATCGGGGACTAAAGTATATGTGAATGAGCGGGAATTGAAATTGCCTAAAGAACAATTGATTGCCTATCTAAAGTCGCTCAGTGCCGAAGATATAAGCAAGATAGAGGTTGTGCCTATTACAGGGGCGGAGTATAGTGCTGATTCGCAGGGTGGAGTGATAAAAATCACATTAAAGAAAATGAAGGATTCAGGATTGATGGGGAGTGTAGCGCTTTCTTCTCGATTTGGGAAAAATGGTAATTCTCTCGCACCTCGTTTTAATATCAATTATAATACTGGGAAATGGAGTATCAATGCAGCTGCAAGGCTATATTACGGTATTGACGGAAAATTTGAATCAATTGAGAAAACTACATATCATAATATTAATCAAGTTCTCGATGCAAGCAGCATGACAAAAAGCGATGATCACTACAACACCTTTACATTGGGAGCATTTTATGATTTTAATCCACGTCACACAATTGGGGCTGAAATAGAATATAGTGATAATAAAAATAACAGCTTTTTAACTACACAAACCGCAATAACAGGTAATATAACGCCATTATACACTCGTGGAACTTACGACAAAATAGCAAATTATAATAATCTAAATGCAAAATTTAATTATATATGGAAGATTGACACCGTAGGTTCGTTGTTTAAGGTACTTGCAACTTACATCAATAATCCGCCCAAAAGCAACTCTAATAATAGCATGATAAATGAGACAGGTAATTTGCGTATCGATTCTATATTTCGCGAGGATGTGAAATCGCGCTATAATGTGTTTAACCTCGGAGCGGATCTTGAGCTTGTGCTCAATAAAAAATGGAAATTGAAAACCGGATTGAAATATTCATTAAACGATATGTATAACTATGCTTTTTATGAATATCAAAAGGGGAGTGTGTGGATTCCATCCACAAAATATAATTACGATATAAAGTATACCGAAAATATACCGGCAATCTATGCAATAGCAAATGGATCGTTGGGGCGATGGTCGTTATCTGCAGGATTGAGAGGTGAATATACTTATGCGTATGGAGAAGGGGATTATGTAAAACAGAATTATTTCGACCTTTTCCCAAATGCTAATCTTAATTATCGCATCACAGAAAATGGCAAATACTCGATCAATGCTAATTATAATCGTATTATCAGTCGTCCGTCGTTTTGGGAATTAAGCCCAATCCGCCAACAGATAAGCGATTATTCATATCAGGTGGGTAACCCAAACTTGAAGCCGGCCTACGGAAATAATTATTCTCTCACCACGACAATGGATTATAAATATAGCCTCACGCTTTCAATCTCGGAAACACATGATATTATAAGGCAGAAATTTGTTTCCGACCCCGATAATCCCGATAATGTGTATCTCACCACCGGCAACGAAGCCAATTCTCTCATGTATATAGTATCGGCAAATGCTCCGATAACGATAGCCAAATGGTGGGAAATGTCGCTTAATGCTACATATGTGTATTCGGGGCAGAAGGAACAAAAATCGGATAAAATGGATTTTTATCATATGTTTTTTGCAAATATGTCGACCACAATCACTTTTCCACTTAATTTTTACTTGACGATAGACGGATATTATCAGAAACAATTTCAACAGGGCAATATGATAATCGATTCCAATTATAATTTTGGAGTGACAGTTAAAAAGACATTTGATAATAATAAATGGGTATTATCAGCCGGCGCAAATCAAATATTGAGAAATAATTTCAGCCTTACTGCACTTTCCGACTCATTCATTCGCAAATTTACATTAAAGGATAATCCATCATTCCGGTTTTCGGTAGCATATAATTTTAATGCCGGAAAACTGTTTAGAGCTCGTACGGTAGAATCAAATGAGGATGCCTCAAGATTGACTAAAGAGAGCAAATAATACGAGATAAATTACTTTCATTTGTGAAATTCAATGAAGACCCGAAGACTGCTTATTTGATTATAGGCGGTCTTCATCATGTCTGGAAATATGTAAAACTATAAACTAAAGCACTATTATCCATAAAATTCTAAAATACGGGCTTGTTTTCCTATCTTTGCAATCTATTTTAATAATTTGACATGGATTTTATAAATTCATTATTCATAGACCACAGCGCATTGCAAGCAGTAATAGTGCTATCCTTAATATCCGCTATGGGGTTGGGACTTGGGAAAATACGCTTTTTTGGCATATCGCTCGGTGTTACTTTTGTGTTTTTTATCGGAATCATGTGTGGACATTTTGGAATATCAATAGATCCACAAATGTTGCAATATGCCGAGAGTTTCGGCTTGATACTTTTTGTATATGCATTGGGATTGCAAGTAGGTCCCGGTTTTTTCAGCAGTTTTCGTAAAGGGGGATTTCGTCTCAATATGATGGCAATGAGCGTGGTGCTAATTGGAACTTTGCTTGCCGTGCTACTGGCTTTTACTACGCAGATAGGATTACCCGACATGATTGGTATTCTATGTGGAGCTACTACTAATACCCCAGCTCTTGGAGCTGCCCAGCAGACACTCGTGCAACTCGGACTTCCTGCAAGCACCCCGGCTTTGGGATGTGCCGTTACCTATCCATTGGGTGTAGTAGGGGTTATACTGGCACTTTTTCTTATGCGAAAAATATTTGTTAAAGATGGAGATCTTCCCAATGAGGATAAAAAGGATATAAATAAAACCTATATAGCAGCATTTCACATACAGAATCCGGCATTGTTCGATAAAAGTGTGATGGAGGTAGCTCACTTGAGCCACCTTAAATTTGTAATTTCACGATTGTGGCGCAATGGGATCGTATCTATTCCCACCTCAGATAAAATATTGAAAAAAGGGGATCGTATTCTTGTAATTACATCCGATAAGGATGCCGATGCTTTGGGTTTGTTATTCGGTGAACAGGAAAAAACGGATTGGAATGACAGTGATATAGATTGGAATGCAATAGATAGTCAATTAATATCTCAACGTATACTCGTGACGCGCCCTGAAATTAATGGTAAAAGACTTGGTAATCTCAGGCTAAGAAACCATTATGGTATAAACATAAGCCGGGTGTATCGTTCGGGAGTGCAACTGTTAGCCACCTCCGATTTACGTTTGCAATTGGGAGATCGTCTTACTGTAGTGGGCGAGGCTGCTGCTATCCATAATGTAGAGAAGGTACTTGGAAATGCAGTGAAGAGCCTTAAAGAGCCCAATCTTATATCAGTATTTGTAGGTATTATTCTCGGTCTTGCTCTTGGGGCAATCCCATTCTCTATCCCGGGCATAAGTGTGCCGGTGAAATTGGGGCTTGCGGGAGGTCCTATTATTGTAGGTATTTTAATCGGAACGTTCGGACCTCGATTGCACATGATTACCTACACTACTCTGAGTGCAAATTTAATGCTTCGTGCGTTGGGATTATCGCTATATCTTGCCTGTTTAGGATTGGATTCGGGTGCTCATTTCTTTGAAACGGTGTTTCGAGCCGAGGGTGCTGCTTGGGTAGGCGTAGGATTTGCGCTTACGATTGTGCCTGTAATATTTGTGGGTATGATTGCACTCAAAGCCTTTAAAATAGACTATGGTACTATATCGGGTATGTTGTGTGGTAGCATGGCAAATCCTATGGCATTAAATTATTCAAATGATACTATTTCTGGCGATAATCCATCGGTAGCCTATGCCACGGTATATCCTTTGTGCATGTTTATGCGAGTCCTCATAGCGCAAATCGTGCTATTATTCCTATTGTAGAATTTAAAGCATAAAAAATGAGATGTGCTATTGCCTAACTCTATAGCACATCTCATCGTCTTGAGAGATATTGAAACTTAACAGAATTTGGTTTGTATATTTAAGATGATTAGTTTCTTCGATTCTCGACATTTCAATCGAGATAAATTGGATTTATTATCCTTGATCGGATATTTCTATCATCTAAATACTTCTACAGTAATAACATCCTTATAATGCAAATGTTTCGCTACCCTTTATACTTAACCTCCATTAACCTACCGTATTAAAATTCGAGGTCTTCATTTATTATTTCATTCCATGGAAGCCCTTGAATATTAAGTTGCTCCATGAATGGGTCTGGATCGAACTCTTCCACATTGTGTACTCCCGGTTTATTCCATAATCCTTTGAGGAACATCATTGCTCCAATCATTGCCGGAACGCCGGTAGTATAGCTCACCGCTTGCATTCCTGTTTCAAGAAATGCTGCATGATGGCTACAATTATTATAGATATAATATGTGAGCGGATTCCCCTCTTTTCCTTTCCCGCTTATCCTACATCCGATAGATGTTTCCCCCGAATAATTTGTACCCAATTCTTTAGGATTAGGAAGCACTGCTTTCAAAAATTGGATTGGAACAATCTCTTTTCCTTCATACATGATTGGTTCGATACTTGCCATTCCTATATTTTGAATTACGCGAAGATGAGTAAGGTATTCTTGTCCGAATGTCATCCAGAATCGTGCACGCTTGATGGTAGGGAAATTTATTACCAATGATTCAAGCTCTTCGTGATATAGTAAATATGACTCACGAGCACCGATATTTGGATAAGTGATTGGTTGGTGAATCTCCTGAGGTTCGGTTTCAATCCATTTTCCATCTTGATAATATTTACCTTTTTGGGTGATTTCGCGAATGTTTATTTCTGGGTTGAAGTTTGTGGCAAATGCTTTTCCGTGATCTCCTGCATTGCAGTCTACAATATCGAGAGTCTCCATAGCCTCGAAATAGTGTTTAGCTGCATATGCAGTGTACACACCTGATACTCCGGGGTCGAAGCCACATCCTAAAATAGCAGTCAATCCGGCTTTTTCAAATTTTTCGCGATATGCCCATTGCCATTTATATTCAAATTTAGCTTCGTCGATAGGTTCGTAATTGGCTGTGTCAAGGTAGTTTACTCCACACTCCAGACAAGCATCCATTATTGTGAGATCCTGATATGGAAGAGCCACATTTATTACAAGGTCAGGTTTGTGCTTTTTGAATAGCTCAACTAATTGCGGTACACTATCGGCATCTACGCTATCGGTAGATACGTTTGGTTTATCGATTGCTGCAGCTACAGCATCACATTTGCTTTTTGTGCGCGAAGCAATCACTATTTCGTTGAAAACTTCTGGATTTTGAGCACATTTATGGGCTACCACTGTTCCCACTCCACCGGCTCCGATAATTAATACTTTGCTCATTTTTTTCGTATTTTAATTTTATTGTGAGAGTCAGTAATGATTCCCACATTGATTGATTTGAATAATATTTTATGCTCCGAGTGCACTCATCAGCAAGTAACTTACAGTCATGTATACAAGCATTCCGATAATGTCGTTGGTAATACTTATGAAGGGACCTGTGGCAAGCGCCGGATCTATTTTAAATTTTTCTAAAGTCAGTGGTACAAAAGTACCGAATATTGAAGCAAATATCACTACGGCAAATAAAGATATTGACACAGCCATTGTGGTGACATTAAGAGGGTCGAGCCTGAAGCAATTGTAAACGAATACAAGCAATGAAATCATGCAGGCATTGATAAGAGCAACTCCAATTTCTTTGAATATCTGCTTTGAGGAATTTTTGATGTCGAGCGAGCCATTTGCCAAGCCCTGTACCACAATTGCCGAAGATTGAATACCCACATTTCCTCCTGTTCCTCCGATAAGAGGTATGAATAGAGCCATTGCCGGATTGGTTGCAAATCCTGCCTCGAAGTTGCCAAGAATCACAGAATTAGCCAATCCCCCGACCATGCCTATTAATAACCAAGGAAGACGAGCTTTTGTTTGTGCAAACATAGAGTCATCGGTTTCTACATCGGTAGAAAGACCCGACGCCAATTGGTATTCGCGCTCACTCTGTTCGCGTACTTGATCCATTACATCATCTACCGTTATACGCCCCACAAGTCGCCCTATCGAATCGACTACAGGCATAGCCACAAGGTCATATTTTTCAAAATCAAGAGCCACATCTTCTATAGGAGTGTCAGTCTTTACCGAGATAGGTTCTTTCTGCATCACATGCTTTATCTTAGATACGGAAGGATGTGTGATCATCTTTTTGAGAGGGAATACACCGCGTAGCCGATTGTCGTTATCTACTACATACACGTTGTAGATTTCATCCATGTCCTCGGCTTGAGCGCGCATTTGCTTTACGCATTCGGGCATACTCCAGTTTTCATTCACCACAATCATTTCCGTGCCCATCAATCCCCCGGCAGTATCATCGTCATATTTCAAAAGGTCGATAATGTCGCCTGCTTGCTCTACGTCGTCGATATGAGAGATTACTTCGTCACGAGCCTCCTCATCTAATTCCTGAATAAGGTCAACAGCATCGTCGGTGTCGAGGTGCTCAATGAATTGCTTCGCAATATCTTCATTGGGCATATTGACAAGCAACTTTTTCCGATAATCCTCGTCAAGTTCCATAAGAACTTCGGCAGCGAGTTCATCGTCGAGAAGCTTGAGGAAAAATTCAGCTTGTGCCACGTCAAGTTCTTGAAACAACTCGGCGATGTCGGCATGGTGTAAATCCTTCAAAAGCTCTTGAGCCTCAGAAGCATTACCTGTGTCGGCTATGGATGCCGCGCGATCAAGAAATTCTTGGGAAAGTTCTTTCATTAATTCTTAATCATGTTTTCACTAACAATATTAGTGAGTTCAATAAATTGAGCTACACTCAGTTGTTCGGGTCGCTTATTGAAAATCTCATTTTTGAGTACATCACACTCTTTGGGGAAGAAGCCACGCATAGAATTGCGCAGGGTTTTGCGTCGTTGTCCAAACGAGGTTTTTATTACCGATTTAAATAATCGTTCGTCGCATCCGAGAGCCGTAACATCGTTGCGTACCAATTTTATCACCCCCGATTTTACTTTAGGTGGCGGATTAAATACATGTTCGGGCACGGTGAACAGATATTCCACATTATACCATGCTTGTAATAATACAGATAGAATACCATATGTTTTCGATCCGGGAGGAGCCGCAATACGTTCTGCTACCTCTTTTTGCAACATTCCGCTGCAGCACACCACCTTATCCTTATAGTCAAGAATTTTGAAAAAAATCTGTGATGATATATTGTAGGGGTAATTACCTATTACACATACTTTACCCTCGAAGATGGAATTTAAATCCATTTGAAGAAAATCTTCTCCGATAATGTTATCTCGCAACAGGGGAAAGTTAATGTTGAGATATTCAACACTTTCGCCATCAAGCTCCACCACTTTTATTTGATGCCCGTCTTCAATAAGAAATTTTGTGAGAACACCCATTCCCGGTCCCACCTCAATTACGGGAACGCCTTTATATTCCGACAGTGTATCGGCAATGGCTTTTGCTATTCCCATATCGGTGAGAAAATGCTGTCCAAGCGATTTTTTTGGTTTTACCTGTTGCATAATTCTTGTTTTAAGTATTTATTATAAACCAAGCAGCCGAAAAAGTTAAAAATTTATCTTTTCCATTGCGCCGAACAGAGAAAAACTCCTATCTTTGCAACTCACAAAGATAATAAAATTTTGGGAAAAGATAATTTCAAGAAGATACTTCGCTCATGCATAAAGTATCTCATACCATTAATAATAGGAATCGGCCTGTTTTATTTCCTATATGAGAATGTGGATATTGAGCAGATGAAGCAAATTATGCGCAGCAATGTGAATTATTGGTGGATCGGATTAGCTATGATAATCAGCGTGTTTAGTCATATTTTCAGAGCATATAGATGGCGTTTGCAACTTAGAGCTCTCAACATTGATGCTCCCATAAGTGCAATTATAAATTCTATCTTTGGAACCTATGCTGTGAATCTTATTTTTCCACGATTGGGCGAAGTGTGGCGCACGGGCTACATTGCCGACCGCCAAAAAGCCTCGTTTACCACTGTTTTCGGATCAATGGTTGCCGATCGTCTCACCGATTCGGTCACAGTGCTGATGCTCACCGTATTTACGTTCGTTATCGCTCAAGATGCCTTTTATCAATTTCTGTATACCTATCCACAGGTAAAAGAAGGGTTATGGCAATTGCTTACATCCCCGTGGATGTGGTTGATGGGGATAGCTGCAATAGGGGCATTCATTGGACTTTTCACAATCAAAACAAAAAATAATTTTGTTTTGAAATTGCGACTTATGTGCTTGAATCTTTGGAACGGTTTTTATGCCATAACCAAAATGAAAGGGAAATGGTGGTTCTTGTTATATACAATATTGGTGTGGGGATGCTATTTCATGCAACTATATGTCGCTACATTTGCATTTCAATATACCGATGATTTAGGACTCAAAGCCACATTGGTGTTATTCGTGTTAAGTAGTATAAGCATGGGAATACCCACAAATGGAGGGCTTGGAGCTTGGCACATAGCTATAATTTTCGGGCTTTCATTATATGGAATCGGAACCGGTTTTTCTCCGAGTGGTCCATTTGATGCACAAGCATCAGCCTTTGCAATGGTTGTGTGGGGTGCGCAGACAGTAATGCTTATTCTCCTTGGGATATATGCTTTCACATATATTGCAATTGATAAATATCGCATAAATTCAGGAAAAGAAATAGTGCGAACAAATGGGAATAATATAAAACTGTGATTCTTTTAATATCATTATGACAATGAAAATAGATGATTTTGACGATTATTTCGATGGTCCGGATATTGAAGAGAAGCCAAAAGAGGAAGTCCCCCCAATTGAGCCAGATGCAATCCTTGACAAGGATGCTGATACAATAGTGGTGAAACGCTCTCGTTGGCGCAAAACACTGTTGTATGCAATAGCGATACTTCTTTTGGGTTTAACAGTAGGAGTCTATTTGCGATATTTTCGACCCTATGTTGACGATGCGCAAATAATAGGATATATTACTACGGTAGAGCGCAGAGGTTTCATATTCAAAACATACGAGGGTGATATGATATCGGAATTTGCAATTCATGACACCTCAAAGATATATCAAAGAGATTTCCAATTCTCATTTGACAACGATTCTATAGCTAAAATTGCTATGGATTTACAAGGAACCGGCAAAAAAGTGAAGATAAATTATAAACAATATCAAAGCGTAGTGCCGTGGAGAGGGTCTTCGTGTAATATAGTGACGGGGGTTTCATCTAAAAAATAACTTTTTTCTTGATTTTAAGAACTTTAGTAGCGATAAAATCTGTTATTATGATGTAAAGACTATTTTTTACTGATACAAAATTATTTTTTTTAGGATAAAATTTGTTGTATGCGTTTTTGATATGTATCTTTGCATTAGTAAATATTAATTTTTTTTCTGGTTATATGCTGGAATCGATATAAAGAAATACCTTAATCATTTAGTCTAAATTTCCCTATGTCGTTGTCCGATAGTAGGCATGTGAATGCTCAATGGAGGGGACGATATTCATGCGCCAAAGGGCGTAATGAGGTACAGAGCTAAGCAATTAGCTCTGTATTGCTTTAAATACCCCCACCGGTAGTGCGCCGACTCGAATATTGCAAAGTAGCATCACCTAAATTGGCGGTTGAGTAATACACTAAAGATTATGAGCAGATGATAAATTTGGATATGTGGTTGTAATTGCGTAAACTTGCACAATAAGGTTACTCAATACTCTAAAAACCAATAAATTCATGGAAGATCTTACACTCATAACGCCAACATTGCTCTTTTCGGCAGTATCATTGATACTCCTTGCATATACCAATCGCTTTTTATCATATGCTCAATTAGTGCGCAATCTTAAGGATAATTATATGCAAGATCATTCTCAGGTAACTCATGCTCAGATCAAAAATCTTAGTAAACGCCTTGCATTGACTCGCAATATGCAGATATTTGGTGTTGCAAGTTTGCTGTTGTGTGTAGTAACTATGTTTCTGATATTTATTAATCTACAGATGGTTGCCACTATAATATTTGCTGTGGCACTTATCCTTTTTATTATTTCGCTTGCTATTTCTGTATGGGAATTGCTTCTATCTACTAAGGCATTGAAAATATATCTGAGTGATATGAATCGCTAAGGAGATGCGAATGCCTGATAAAACAAAAAAGCCCTGCAAATAATTGCGGGGCTTTCTGCGGAGAGGACGAGATTCGAACTCGTGGTAGGGTTACCCCTACGACAGTTTAGCAAACTGTTGGTTTCAGCCACTCACCCACCTCTCCAATTGGGTTGCTGATTTGTATTAGCGAGTGCAAAGTTATATCTTTTTATCATATATACAAAATATCAGCAGAAAAAATGATTAAATTTGTGCCATAATTTGATGAAATGAAAACAAAAATATCCATTTATCTCCGAAAACCTTGGTTTTGGCTTGGTTGTGTAGCCATTTTGTTTGTAGGAATATTATTGATAGGGTATCCATACATTGGATGGAGTGTAGAAAAGGACACAATGGTATATGTGCGTCCGGAGACTAATGAACAGATGCTTGAGGATTCTCTTTCGGCAAAATTCGGAGCATCGTTTGCTACCAAAGTGAAAAATATCCTCGATGTAACCGGAATAAATATGAAAAGCCGTACCGGAGCTTATCAAATAGAAAAGGGGATGTCTCCAATAGGGGTAGCAAAGCACTTGCGCAACGGTGCACAGAAACCGGTGAAATTTACCTTCAACAATCTTCGCACCAAAGATCAATTTGCTCAAGCAGTGGGTGCGCGTTTCATGGCTTCTGCCGAGGATATGAAAAGATTGCTCAATAATAATAATGAATTGAAGGAATTTGGGTGCGATTCTCTCACTGTAACCTCTCTGCTCCTTCCCGATACATACGAAATTTATTGGAATGCACCACCTAAGAAAATATTGAGCATATTAAAAAAGTATCATGACCAATGGTGGGAAAATGGAATGAAGAATGCTGCTGCAAAATTATCTCTATCGCCATACGAAGTGACAATTTTAGCATCGATTGTAGAGGAAGAAACCGCTAAAAGCGATGAGAAAGGAAAAGTTGCGAGGTTGTATATGAACAGATTGCAACGTAACATGCCTTTGCAAGCAGATCCTACTGTGAAATTTGCTGTGGGGGACTTTGGGCTTAAGCGTATTACCGGCGAACATCTCAAAATACAATCCCCATATAACACATATCTTGTAACTGGATTGCCTCCGGCTCCGATAAGATTACCATCAAAATCTACAATAGAAGCAGTACTAAATGCCCCTGTAAACGATTATATTTATATGTGTGCCAAAGAGGATTTTTCCGGTTATCATAATTTTACGTCATCTTATCAGGAGCACCTAAAGAATGCCAACCGCTATCAAAAAGAGCTCAATAAGCGTAATATTAAATAGAAATTGATACTCCGTTTTGTATAAAAAAGATTAAAATAGTGAAAGGAATAATCATTTTGACAGATTTGTAAGTTTTATATTTAGAAATGATTTATCTTTGATGGTTACGAAATAAAAATTGATTCATATATGTTTAAACGATTTCTCATTGTCGCTTTCGGATTATTTCTGGGGGCAATAGCATTCTCAGGAAACGCAGAAATACCAACAACCTACTATACATCCCTAAATGGAAAAGTGAAAGAGGGATTGAAAACCGAGTTGTTTAAGATTATTAATCCTCATACAATATTGTCGTATAATAGTCTTTGGACTCATTTTAAGCAGACTGATGTTCATACACCGCCCGATGATAATCAATGGTGGGATATGTATTCGGGAATTACTTTTTATGTAAGAAATGGAAGTAAAGGGTTGAATCGCGAGCATAGTTTCCCTAAAAGTTGGTGGGGTGGAGACCAAATACCTCCTTATACAGATATAAACCATCTATATCCTTCGGAAAGTGAAGCAAATATGGCAAAGAGCAATTACCCTCTTGGTGTAGTGGCTTCTACAACATTTGACAATGGTTATACTAAGGTTGGAAATCCTGTTTTAGGGCAGGGTGGCGGGGCTTCCCGAGTATTTGAGCCGGCAGATGAATATAAAGGAGATTTTGCACGTACATATTTTTATATGGTTACATGCTATCAAAATCTCACATGGAAATATCTCTATATGCTTCAACAAAATTCATATCCAACGCTTTCGCCGTGGGCATATACAATGTTGCTTGAGTGGGCTCGTCAAGATCCTGTGTCGCAAAAAGAGGTCGATCGTAATGAGGCTGTGTATAGAATTCAGAATAATAGGAATCCGTTTATTGATTATCCGGAGCTTGCAGAATATATTTGGGGTACAAAAATGGGGCAGCCGTTTGAAGTTCCGGGAGGTGGAGGCATAGGAGATCCTGTGCTCACGACCCCCACACAAGGTACTTCACTTGATTTCAGTGAAGTTGCTGTTGGTTCAAAACAAACTTTAGGATTATTTCTAAAGGGTGAAAACCTAAGATATTCACTCACCGTTACTATTTCAGGTGATAATAAAGATCTATTTTCTTCTCCTGACAAAAGTATTTCGGCATCGTTGATAAATAGCGCAAACGGGTATTGGCTCAATATTACTTACGCCCCCAAAACGGTAGGCACACACACAGCAAAGGTTCTCTTATCCGATGGTGGGCTTACAGGGAGTGTGGGAATAACTCTCATGGGGCAATCTTTACCTGTGCCCATATTGTCTACACTCACAGCTAATGCTGCTCAGAATATTACAGAAACAGGATACCGCGCGTCGTGGAATGAGCCAGCAGAGGTGGTGGATTATTACATTGTGACCCGAAGTATATTTGCTAACGGCACAAGCACTACAGAAGAGATTGTAGCCGAAGAAAATTCTTATGACTTTGACGATCTTACACCGGGTACTATGCAAACATATTCCGTGCAATCATCAAGATTGGGCTATCGTTCAAGTCCTTCAAATGTAATTACAGTTTATCCATCGGGGGTTACCGGAGTAGAGACCGATCAAGCATTTGCGGTAGAGATTATAGATGGCGGAGTGCGTTTTGTGTGTGCAGAGTCTCACACCAACGGAGAGATTTTTAATATGCAAGGACAGCTTGTAAGTGTATTGCCTGTAATTAATAATGGTGACACCGTATTGCTACCTTATGGTGCGTATATAATCAAAACCAAAGAAGCCAAGCATCCAGTTAAAATTCTTATAAAATAGATTATTATCAATTTGTGTAAAGATAATGGATGATTTTGTAGCAATAGATTTTGAAACTGCGAATGGCAATAGAAGCAGTATATGCTCGGTAGGGGTTGTATTTGTAAGCTCTGGAGAAATCGTGGGTAATTACTATTCTCTAATACGTCCATATCCTAATTATTATTCAGGTTTCTGTGTAGATGTGCATGGAATAACCGTTGAAGATACATATGATGCACGTGAGTTTCCTGAAGTTTGGGCTGAGATACAGCCCCGGCTTCAGGGCTTACCATTGGTAGCTCATAATGCGCGATTTGATGAGGGCTGTTTGCGAGCAGCTCATCGAATATATGATATTTATTATCCTGAATATGTGTTTTATGACACACTCATGGCTTCAAGAAAGAACTTTGGACGAAGTTTGCCCAATCATAAGCTCCCCACTGTAGCGGCTGCATGTGGCTATGATCTTACTAACCATCATCATGCACTTGCTGATGCAGAGGCATGTGCACTTATTGCAATTAAATTGCTTTAATTTTTATATTCCTTTTTGTGATTGTTTAGCTCTTGATTTAATTTTTCACGTTTAAGAGGTTTGGCAATAAAGCCTGTACATCCGCATCTCATCGCTTCGTCTCTATTTGTGTCGAGAACATATGCTGTGAGAGCTATAATTGGTGTCGTGTTGTTAAATTCACGAATCTTTTGAGTGGCGGTAAGTCCATCCATAATAGGCATTTTCATGTCCATCAATATTATATCCGGATTTAAATCATAGGCTTTTTGCACAGCTTCCAATCCATTTGTAGCGCGCACCACATTATAATCCTCTTTAAGTATAAGTTTTGCAAGAAGATAGTTATTATCGATGTCTTCAGCTATTAGTATAGTAGGACGTTGAATGTCAATTTCCGTCTCTTGATCATTGGATGTGAAATTGAAATCTATATCTTTTGGACATGAATTACTATCCTTTTCGTCGGTTAGATATTCCATATCAGGAGTAAATGGTAATTTTATCCAGAAAGTAGACCCTTTGCCAAGTTTAGATTCTACGCCAATACACCCATTCATTGCCTCTACGAGAGATTTGCAAATAGACAAACCTAATCCTGTGCCTTGGGCAAATTCATTGAGTTTCTCGAATCTATCGAATATCTTCGGTTGATTTTCCTCTGAAATTCCAAGCCCTGTGTCAGTAACTGAGATAGTAACCCAATCTTCTTCATATTTATAATTGAGAGTTACTGTCCCTTGTGTGGTGAATTTAAATGCATTGGTTACAAAATTGGTGATAATCTGAGTAACACGATTTTTGTCGGAATAAAGCTCTAAATTTACATTTGGGGCATTGTTTATAAGTGTAACTCCAGAGGGGACACGCATTTGCAGGCTTGTGTATATCTCTTTGAAAAACGAATTAAGGTCGAAATGAGTATATTTGAAATCGACAAATCCGGCTTCTATTTTTGATAAGTCGAGGACATCGTTTACGAGTTGGAGTAGCAGTTCGTTGTTGGATTGAATGATGTTGCGGTATTGTTCCTTTTCGCTTGGGTCGTCACTATCAACAATTAAATCGGAGAATCCTACGATTGAATTTAGGGGAGTACGTATTTCGTGGCTCATATTAGCAAGAAATGCCGATTTGAGTTTATTGGATGCTTCGGCTTGATTGCGAAGCTCAATAAGGTCGTCATTAGCTTTTTTCCACTTTGTATTTAGACGGCGCAATCCGAGATAACTGGTTATTTTTCCCTCTGAATCGTGCTTATATGCCATAGCCTCTATTGCATACCATTCATATACATTTTCATCTGAGAGCATTCGGTATTCAGCCGATACGTGCTTAATATTGCCGGGTCGCATTGATTCTATTAGTTTTTCCGCTTTCTTTATATCATGTGGATGCACGATAGTAAGGTATTCTTCGATAAGATAAGTACGTCGTACACTGTTGTCTTGAACATTCAAACGATAAATAATATTATCGGATACTTCATAGCAGAATAGGATCAACCCGTTGGTTTTGGTAATGAAATTGGTTTTTACCTGATAATCTTCAAGGGTTTCTCGTAATGCTATCTCATCGGTGGTGTCTTTAAGAGTTCCCACAATCATTGCCGGATGATCTCTTGTTTCCTCCATGTGAAGCATTTTGGTCTCGAATGAGTGCATGTTGTAGTCATTTGTGCTCAACATTCTGAAATTTTCGGTGGCTTCCGATATGTCGCCTGAAATAATTCGGTTGATACAGTTTCTCACTCTTTCGCGATCTTCAGGATCTATGCGATCGATAACGTCAAATATATTTTTACCGGCTACCCCCGATGCTTCACCATGCAAAGCATGTATTATAGGATTTTTAATGTCAAATGACCATGCAAGTATCTGACCTGCATCAAATGCCAATTTAAACTGTTGTTGATTGTACTTTAATTGTCGTGTAGTACTCGAAATCCGACGATATAGGAACCAAATAAAGATAAGTAAGGAGGTAACTATTAACAACCCTATTGCGAATATCGTTATTGTTTTTGATAGATAATCTTTGTATTCATATATGCCAAACCACTTATCATAGATATTTATATACTCACCGTTAATGCTCAGATTCTTTATTCCTATATTTAATTTGTCTACCAAATCATAATTGTCAGAAATTACGGCAATCGAGTATTTCTCAGTGTCTGTACCTAAATTAGCAACTTTAAAATTACCATTTTTGTGGGTTTTAATAGCATCTAAATAAAGCATTTCATTCCCTATTATGGCTTCTGCATCATTATTTAATAATTTATTGAGATTAGAATCTGGGTTTGATGAAAATATAAATTTATCTGTGATTTTTCGCTCTGTTAAAAAATTGTGAGCCCACCCACCTTCTCGCACGATTACTTTCTTATCTATGAGCTGTCCTAAATTTTGGATATTAGATTTATCGTTAGATATAATAATATATTTTATGCTACATATTGGTAGAGAATAATGTAATGAGTCATTTGGAAATATAGATAATGGTAATCCGATTATAATATCTGCCTTTTTGTTTTCAATATCTGATACTAAGGAATCCCAAGGTTCGAGTTTTAGGTCGTACTCATTAGGTTTGATTTGTACGCATTCAAGTAATGCACGCATAAATTCCACATTAAAGCCATCAGGATTTCCCTCAGAATTGTTAAATTCATAAGGAGGGTAATTATTACTACCTCTGATTATTAGTTTTGTTTTCTTTTCCGTTGATGGTATGGAGTCCAATCCGTATGTTGGAATGCTAAAAAACAAAATAAAGTATAGTATTGAGATTTTTGATATAGCCCTGTGAAAATTAATCATGAATTAAATGAAATTTAAGTGACAAATATACATATACAAATGTAAGATAAAAATAATCTAAATGCAATTATTTTGAAGATATAAATAAAGGGTATTTTGCTTTTATTTACTAACTTTGCAGAATAACATCACTTCCAATACATAATGAAAACTATAAAATTAATACTATCGGTCGTAATATTCTGTGTTTCCGTACTTTGTATGCATGCAAGCGATATAGTTGTAGGGGCTGCGAGAACCGATAAATATGTGTCCCAGTTAAAGGGAAAAAGAATAGCTCTGTTGAGTAATCACACCGGTATGGTGGGGGCAGAACATACGTTGGATATTCTACTTAAAAACGGGATTAATGTAACTACTATTTTTTCGCCTGAACATGGATTTAGAGGTAATGCAGATGCGGGTGAGCATGTGAAGAGTGGTGTAGACAGCAAAACAGGAATTCCGATAGCTTCGCTATATGACGGAGATTCTCGAATGCCTAAAAAAGAGGTAATGAATCAATTTGATGTTCTTGTGGTGGATATTCAAGATGTAGGATTGCGTTTTTACACTTATTATGTGACCATGATTAATCTGATGAATGCGTCGTCGGCGTATCAAAAGAGTGTGATGGTTCTTGATCGTCCAAATCCAAACGGAATGTATGTGGATGGTCCTATTCTTGATATGAAACATAAATCTGGCGTTGGAGGTTTGCCTATTCCTGTAGTACATGGATTGACAATGGGTGAAATAGCGTTAATGGCAAATGGTGAAGGATGGCTCACGGATGGTAAAAAAATATCACTTACTGTAATTCCTTGTGCCAACTATACTCACCGTAGTCGATATGTGTTGCCTATCGCACCATCGCCAAACCTTCCGAATATGCTTTCAATATATTTATATCCTTCTACATGTTATTTTGAAGCTACTCCGGTGAGCTTGGGGCGTGGGACAAATAAGCCATTCCAAGTGTATGGACATCCTAATATGCATGGATATGATTTTTCATTTACACCGAGAAGCATAGATGGCGCTAAGAATCCTCCACAATTAAATAAAAAATGTTGGGGTAAGGATCTTTCTAATCTTAATGCAGAAGAGGTGATTAAGGCAGGTATAAACCTTGAATATCTTATCGACGCATACAATAATCTTAATTTAGACGACCATTTTTTCCGTCCGTTCTTCGAGAAATTAATCGGTAACGATTCGATAAGAAAAATGATAAAGAATGGGAAAACAGCACAAGAAATTAAAGCATCATGGAAGAATGATGTGGAGAAATTCAAAAAACAACGTGCTCCATATCTTTTGTATGCCGAATAAAAATTAATTATATTATTTAATATCCAATAGAAAACATTATGACACCATGGATAGTAATGGCCACTATTATAGGCTATTTCGCACTTTTATTTATTGTATCATTCTTGGCAGGTAGAAAAACCGACAATGCCGGGTTCTTCACTGGAAATCGAGCTACTCCGTGGTATCTTGCCGCATTTGCCATGATTGGTGCTGCTATATCGGGGGTGACTTTTATCTCGGTTCCGGGAATGGTTGCTGCAAAAGGATACTCCTATCTCCAAATGGTGTTAGGATTTATAGTGGGATATTTTGCAATAGCTTTTATATTGGTTCCTTTATTCTATCGACGCAATCTAATCTCAATTTATGGATATCTCGAACAGCGGTTCGGACAAAATACCTATAGGACAGGGGCATGGTTTTTCTTCGTTTCTAAAATGCTTGGAGCTGCGGTGCGATTTTATGTAGTGTGTGTAGTATTGCAGATTCTGGTATTCGGACCACTCGACATTCCGTTTGCCATCAACGTTATGGTAACTATTCTATTGATATGGTTGTATACTATGCAGGGTGGAGTGAAAACAATAATCTGGACTGATACACTTAAAACTGCCTGCCTTGTGACATCGGTAGTGCTATGTATTTATTTTATAGCAGATAGTCTTAATTTCGGATTTGGGGAGATGATAGATAAAGTATCGTCACACTCTACATCTCAAATGTTTTTCTTTGATAATCCTAAAGAGGGTACATATTTCTGGAAACAATTTATTGCCGGTGTATTTATGGTAATTGCCACCGTAGGGCTCGATCAAGATATGATGCAGCGCACATTGGCATGCAAAAACTACAAGGAATCTCAAAAAAATATGATGGTGAGCGGAGTATTACAATTCTTTGTAATTGCTCTGTTTTTGATTCTCGGTACTCTCTTGGTGATATACACAGAGAACACCCCCAATATTTCAATGCCTGAAAAATCTGATGAATTATTTGGATTGGTAGCTGCAAGTTCCGAAATGCCTTTAATTGTTGGGATACTATTTATAGTAGGACTTGTGGCAGCTGCATATTCGGCAGCCGGATCGGCATTGACCTCGCTCACAACTTCTTTTACAGTCGATATTCTTAAAGCACATGAAAAAAAGAATGACAAAGAGCTGACCAAGACACGCAAAGTAGTGCATGTGGGAATGTCGTTCATCATGGGATTAGTAATAATAGTGTTCTATCTTATGAGTAATGAAGATGCAATTACAGCTGTATATGCGATTGCAAGCTACACTTATGGACCTATTCTTGGGCTGTTTGCTTTCGGAATGTTAATGAAGAATCGTGTTATCGACAAGTGGGTTCCTATTGCATGCGTACTTGCTCCTGTGATCTGCTATTTCATCCAATGGGGGTTAAAAGCACAATTTGGCTATACTATGAGTTTTGAATTGCTATTATTAAACGCTTTCGTTACCTTTATGGGATTGTTATTGCTGACTCATAGAAATGCCACATCTGAATATGGCAACGGGACTGATAAATAAATATATATGGATTATTGATACCATAAGTCGTTACGGAAGAATCACCCGTGAAGACCTCAACGGCTTGTGGATTAAATCTTCGCTTTCCGACGGAGTAGCCATGCCGCGTCGCACTTTTTATAATTATAGGCAAGGTATACAAGATACATTTAATGTTGCAATAGAATGTGATCCTTCGACCTACGAATACTATATTGATGATGCAGGGAATAAGCAAGATGCTTCAATGCGCGATTGGCTTCTTGATTCAGTATCGTTGAGTGGTTTGCTTAGTGATTCGCACGATATTGCTCCGCGTATAATGCTTGAAGATGTGCCATCTGCTCGCGCTCATTTGCCGGTGATAGTGCAAGCTATAAAGCAAAATCAGCGCATATCAATCACTTATAAGGCATTTAATAGGCTTAATGCATCAGATGTGTTACTCAGCCCTTATTTTGTGAGAATCTTTAAGCAGCGTTGGTATGTAATAGGTGAAAATATAAAGGAAAATGCAATAAAAACCTATTCACTTGATCGTATCAAGGAGGTGCGCATTATGCCTGATAAATTTATTATGCCGGCATACTTTGATGCGAATGAATTTTTCAAGGATTGTTTTGGAATTATGACATCTAAGGGAGATCCTAAAGATGTGGTGCTCCGGGTAAATTCGGAGCAGGCAAAATATTTTAGAGCATTACCTCTTCATCATTCGCAACAAGAGGAGGTACACGACACATATTCCAATTTTCATTATAAATTACTTATTACCTACGATTTCACTCAAGAAATCTTGTCGCATGGGGCGAAAATAGAGGTTGTATCACCACCCGAACTCAGAGCGATTGTAATATCTGAACTTACAGAGACTCTTTCTCTCTACAAAAAATAAGTTGATTATAAGATTGGAGATTTAAATCTCTTTAGCATCAATCGTAGCTCAGGTTCGCTCCGGTGTGTGATTTTTATGCAATATTCATTGCATAGCGCGTGAAAACGATCGCTATGATTCATGTGTGTAATATGTGCTAATTCATGACATATAATATAATCAATAAGAATTTGAGGCATAAACATGAGATTGTGTGAGAGCTGAATGACTTTGCCCGGAGTGCAGTGTCCCAATTTTCGCTTACCTCTCCCTATCACATATTCTTTGGGATATAGCCCCAAAGTATTGGATATCGTGAGGGCATGAATAGGTATTATTTTAGTGGCATGATGTGCCGCAATTCGTTCGATGATTTTAGATATATTAGTAGTGGTTTCCGGGGATGTGAAACTCCTTTTTTCGGGTATGCTTACTACCAGATGAGTTTCGGGTGCATCTTTTTTAGGGAAAATATGTATTCGATCTGCTGCGAGGTTATGGGTGGCAATGGAAATAGTGATTTTAAAACATTCGATTATATCACCATTGTGGTAGTTTGCAGTTGATGCCGGCTTGATTTTACGGATTTTAGGACGCAGCTCATCAATGGCATTTACAATATCGGAATATGAGTTGTATTCTCCGGAGTTAAGGTGTAATACTCCGGCTTTCCAGCGTGCTGTAATATTTCGCATACCTTTTCTAATGGTGACGATAATCGCTCCAAATTCTTTGTCGGTATGTTGATATTGTGCCATTTATGAAAATAGAATCACCATTTAGTAAAAGAATAGGTGTAGATTGCCTCTTGTGTTGCCATCTGCAATGTCATCTTAGATGAAGATAAGTGGAGTATTGTACAATCGTTTGCCCCTTTTTTCATGTAAGTTTCAGGAAATGGAGTGTATGCCGAATCATCGTAGGTGAGAATTAATTTGTCGCCTGTTCGTTTCCATGTGCCAAACTGATCCGAACGTATGTGATTAGGGCTTACCATTTTCATGGAAGTAATATCATTTTGAAATGCAAAAAATATATTACCTTTATAATTTTCGGATGGATTGCCATCTACTAAAATATAATTTAGTTTCCAACTACCAAATAGGTCACCAATATCACCATTGTTGTGGGTGCATGACGATGCAAACAATAGGATAGAGATAAATGCTATATATATATAATTACGATGTTTCATATAATATTGTTGTTAGAAGTTTAATGCTCCGCGATAAGATGCTGAAATCATAACTCCAAAAGAGTTTCCAAATATGTTGCCACTATCAAATGCAATTTGGGCATTTAAATTGAGATTGGGTATTTTAGGCAGAATAGTACTAACTTCAAGTAGCATTGATGTAGAATGTTTTTTCTCAAGATTAGGGATGAATGGCGTTCCTAAAGAGGTACGATAGGATGCCAAAAGACGATAGTTTATCGGGCTGAAAATTGTACCCGAAATCCCTAAGTGAAAGCCACGTACTCTATTGTCGGTGAATCCGAGATACCCATCTGTATTATAAATAGGTGATTTTAGAAATGGTGTGCCGATAGACATTCCGTAATATTGATATGCAGAGTACAGGTAATTATTATAGTAATCATCGGCTCCTGTCGCACTGTTGGGGATTGTCGTAGGTCCGTCGTGATCTGCCGGAGCCCAATGCATAGGCCCGCTTTGATTTGTAAAATCGAGATATTCAATTACAGCAGAATTTACGATTCCTTTATGCGCGAATTGATATTCAATACCGTATATTCCATCAAATCCATTTAGTTTGCCTATTCCTGATCCATCTTCCCATGGAAACTGGAAATATCCTTTTATAATATCATTATTTGGGAGTTTATAGCGTGCTGTAAGATCCCACGACCCAAGATGATTGCCTTCGTGGTAATATTCACCACCCGAATAATCATTTGCAGCTCCTCCCGGAATGATGGTGTGAAGAAGAGTAGAGAATGAAATCTTCATATCGACCTCTTTAAATAACTTCCCCATGTTATATCCTCGAAATTTACCTCCAAATTGAACAGCCGCTTGCATCCCGACTGTTACCGAAAATGGTTTTGTAGGGTTTGAGCGCAGGTATAAACGTTTATAACTGTAATAATAATCCGTTGCAATTCCTTCATTATAATAGTTGTAATGATCTTTTATCCATTGGCTGTCCATACATTTTGCAAGGCTGTATTCACCTTGTATCTGAGCCCATCCATTGGTGAAAGGTATATTTTGAAAATCAATGAATCCTATTCTTATTTCGGGCATAGGACGCGAATTTCCAGATTCTACAAGGTCTCCGCTACTGAGGCTTTGGTTGAGCAGAGCGGAACCATGTTCTTTCATCCCTAAAGTAGCAAATAAAGAACGATATTTTACCTCACCATATAATTGTTGTATTCGTGCGCAAGATGGTCGTAGAGCATGCTCGTTAAATGATTGAGATGATGGAACGTAGTATGAATAATCGGTAGCTGAGTTATACCCACCGATTAAATCGAGGCAGAAAGCATAGCTGAATCTGTTATCCAATGATAACGGACGCCATGCTTTAGCACGTGCAAAAGCAGAAAAATTTTGAGAAATAATTCCATGATTATTTGACACCATATAATATGGCGCAAATTTACCGCTCGCCGCGTTGCTCATAAAAGATACGTCGTAATTTACGGCATATTGTGCTTTTATAGGTTTTGCAACGCTTAACGCCATTATGAAAATAATGACGGTAAGTATGTGTTTTAGCATTTTTAAAATATCAATATAATTATATATGTGTGCAATTTGTTCCTTTCTCATAGGAACAAATATGTCTGTTTTTCTTGTCTTCAAAAATGTCTTCAATCGAGAAGAATATTCCACTTTCTTCTACTTCTCCAAATTCATAATTTATTGCCGTTCCAAACATTCTCATTGTGGGCGATAAATTCATATAAGCATTAACGAGAGGTGGAATATTATACCCACGTTCTCTTATTTGAGTATTAAGGATTTTATAGTCCTCTTTGAAATCTGTTCCAATAAATAAATTTCGCATAAAATCCTCATCGCAATGTGTCACCAATGGATTGATGGGTGTCACTAATTTATCGGGATCGGGGAAGTATAAATGCAAAAAATACAATAGCATATCACGACATTCAATTGAATAATTGGGGTACATGGTAACTTTGCCAAACAAAAACTTAATCTGTGGATAGTTTACTGTGAGAGCCCCAAGCCCATCCCATAGATTGTCGAGGGCATACAAAGCCTTAGCTCCTAACTTAGTGGACTGATATTCGAGTGTCACAAAAGAGCGTCCCAATTCTACTGTTATAGGTAGATAATCATTGATAAACTCTTTTGAGAAATTAAACATGTGAGATGTTGCTATATTTGGAATGCCTTTATCATTAATTTTTATATCTTCTCCAAGAATAAATCGGTAGCCTCCAATGATTTCCTTCTCCTGTGGATTCCACACCAATAATTGTTTGCATGGAGGTTCCATCGTATCAAATTCATCGATATCGCACTCCTTTCCTGTGCCACCTCCGGCATTGCGGAATGCTATTTCGCGCAACCTGCCAATTTCAAGCATGGTATTGGGTGAATTAAATGCATCAACTACATATATTTCATTGTTTCCTTTATTTGTGTGACGTAAAAAACGGTCTTCCGACAATTCCGCGATTATTAAATCTACAGGGACCTTTGAAATTATTTCTTTCATTATAATTCAGAGAGATGCTCGATCAAATTTAATTAATTAATTTATATACAATATTCTTCACCTCCAATGCCCATTGTTCAGGGGTCTTGGATTTGTCAAACGTAGTCCAAGGAATAGGCTTCCCGAAGTGTATTGTATACGTTTTGTCGCGACTTTTAAAAACTTCGCTTGGCAAATATATCATTTCTATATTAATTTTAATGCCTAATTGACGACGTATTTTACCTAAACGGTAAAAAAACTTTGAATTATACCCATTAAAATACACAGGAATGATGTCTCTATGATATTTTTGGCTCTTAGTTATAAAGCCTTTTTGCCATTTTAAATCCTCTATTATGTCTCCTTTGATATTACGACTGCAAAGTCCTGCCGGGAATGTTACTATTTGGCAATCACTTTCATAAGATGTGTCAAGCATAATCGAATTTTCTCGTGATTGACGACCATGCTTATTTATCGGCAGAAAAACAGATGACAACGGTTTTATAGCCATTAATATATCGTTTACGATAAATTTAAGGTTGCCATTGTATTTATTACCCAGAAATGATATTAGTGCCATGCCGTCAAGACCTCCTAATGGGTGATTAGAGGCGAAAATGAATTTCCCATTAGCCGGTATATTTTCTATCCCGCTTACTTCAATTTTTACATTAAGATCATTGATAACTGCTGTAGCAAAATCAACGCCGGTGAGATGTCTGTATTTAATCAAAAGTTCATTGAGTTGATCTTGGCAAATTGTGCGAGAAAGCCAATTGACTACAAAAGGTGGAATATAACGTGCATATCCGTGCATTTTTTCGTGCAAAACTTGTGCAATATCGAGCTTTAATGTGTCTTCTGTTTGGGTTTGCATTGTGAATAGTATGTGAACACTAAATTTTCTTTCTTTGGAATGCGTCGATAAAACTGTCGGGGGTGATATTCCAGATTGAGCATCCGAGATACTTAGCGTATCTCTCAATGGTAAAATAAGATTTGAATGCGATGTAAAAACTGTGCATAATCTTGTGTAGAGGGTATTGCATATATTCCATGTGCACCCTTTTTTGCTCGGCTTCGTCATCTTCGTAGAAGTGCGGTTGTATCGATACTACACGATTATCATCGGTAACAGATAGTGTGCGTGTCCATGAATGATCGGCACCGGCGATGTATATATTCCTATATTTCATTCGTAATGCCGTCATTATAGCAGGAATAAGAACGTTACGCGGACGAGGCATTCCAAGCCCGGATGAGAATGCCATATATTCAAGCCATTTAAACCCCTCTATTGGGGTTGTGTTGTAACGACACACATTAATATGTGCATTGCTATGGATTTCATCGAGTAAATCTTTGGATATGTCTATATGAACCGGAATGAAAAGAGTGAGGTTCCAATCGGTACTATGAATTAAAGCATCCCATAACTGCAAGATATTTTGTTGGGTTGTTTTTTTGAAGAATAATGGATCGGCAAGAATATAATATTCAGGTTTTAGGTCGGCAAAAATAGGAGTGTTAGCCGCAAAGTTCACAGCCATCAAGTTACGCGTTCGCAAAAAATTAGTTGAAGTTTCAAGGGTATGATTAAGAGAGGGTCCGTTCCCTAAAATTACTATTTCTTCGCTTGATGCGGCTATCGGAGCTTTGGTGATCCATTTCGACATGATAAGTATTTTGACAGCACTTGCAATGCTGTCGCCGAGTGAATGAAAAAAATGTGAAACAGAGTCTCCTGTGGTCATATATCAATGTCTTATTATGTAATAATATCTCTTTAATAATGCAAAGATAGAAGTATTTATATGGTTTTCGCGTAAAGCTCGAAGTTTTTCAAATAAATTAGTTGTGAGACGATGCTTCCACTGAGTGCTTAACCCTCCTGTGCGCATTGTAACCATATCTATCGGAATATATTTGATAAGTATATTGGAGTGGGCCAGCAATCGCGCAAACATTTCAAAATCGGCTGCAACTTTATAATTTTCTTTATATAATCCGTATCGAGTGTAAAGGCTGCGACGACAATACATTGTAGGGTGGGGAGGGGCAAATCCGAAACGTAATTTATCGGGGGTGAAGGAACTTGATCTGTATTGACGTACTATGCGTGGAGGATTATTAAAATCTATATAATGCAAATTTCCATATACGAGGCTCACCCATTTATCCTTGAATCCGTTGGCAACCTTTTCAAGTACATCATTACTTGTAAAAAAGTCATCGGCATGTAGAATCCCGACTATATCTCCTTTACAATGAGAAATACCTTTATTTATAGCATTATATACACCGGAGTCGGGTTCGGAAACAAATGTTACCTTGCCATTAAATTTGGGAAGCCATTCTTTGATAATGTTTATTGTGCCATCGGTACTACCACCATCGATTATTACATAGTCAATGCTTTTATATGTTTGGTTAAGTACACTTTGCAATGTGTGTCCTATGGTCTCAGCTCTGTTTAGAACTACTGTAATAAGGGAAATAGTCATGTTAAATATTCATATAATTTGATGTAAGCCTTTGCCATTATTGGTGCTGAATAGTTTTGTTGGGCATGTTGGCTACATTTTTGGTTATTAAATTGATTCGATGATAGTTTAATAATTTCTTTGGCTACCGATTTAATGTTACCGTTTTCTATTAAAACGCCGGTATGTGGGGAAATATTGTAATGTGGTGCAGTATTATCATAAGATATTATGGGAGTTCCGCATGACATCGATTCTATGATGGTATTACCAAACGTTTCGGCGTATGAAAGATTTATAAGTGCCATTGATTCTTGATATTTTGTTGCCAAATCTTGTTGTGATAAATAGCCGGTTCCGATAATTCCTTCAGGAAGATTGCTTTTTTGATTATTTGAAAGTCCGATTAGCTCGATTTCGATATGTGAGGGCAAAATAGAACGAAGGGTTATAAAGTCATTAAGTCCTTTTGCTTTTGTCCATACATTTGCCACACCGATAACCTTTGGCTTACGCTTTTGGGTGCTCAGTGTAAATATATCTGTATCGATACCATTATTAATTATATATATGGGATGGTGTGAAAGCCATGAATCATGAATTATTTCAGCCATCCACCTACTATTGGCAACGAAATAAAAATTTTCCGTTTCTCTGCTGAATAGTTTATGCTTTAATTTTATATTGCGTTCTGACCCGTCGTAAAATGATTTCGGATAGCTATTGCGTTGTGGGCATTTGTGGCACGATGCCTCTTTGTATTTATGGCAGTCGGTAATCATGGGGTGTGCGCAATGTCCGGTCATGAGCCAACAGTCGTGAAGCGTAAATACAACAGGTATTTTTACTTTTTTCAAAAAACTGATTAATAACGGTAAATGTATGTAATACCCATGAAGGTTGTGGAGATGTATCAATTCCGGTTTAATCTCCAAAATTTTATCAATAAGATTTTTTGTTGCCCTTATTGAATGCATTGCATGAGAATCGGTTAATCGAGTGGCAATGCCATGAATATAGGTATCAAATTTTGTGCCTATATTAATCTGCTCCACTCCATCAATCTTAGAACGACCCCTTCCGGATGCCATATATGCTTCATGTCCGCACTCAATCAGTGCTTTAGCGATTGAGTCGGTGAGTATCCCCACTGAAGTGGTTCCGGATATGGTGTTAATCTGGAGTATTCGCATTATTATTATTTACTTTAAAAAATAACATAGCATTAATACTCCCGATAATAATGACACATATATAAAAGCCCATTTTTTGAATAATGGAAGATGTTGTTTATCTTTTAAAGAAAAGATTACCGTTACTGCCAACGGAGCCATGATTGTGATAAATGGAAGGGCATATCTGGGCACGGTGCCACCAAATAGAAAAGCCGGAGTGATATAACAAATGAGTACCCATATTCCCCATGCCAACATATATCTATATTCTTTACGCCAAGAAATGAATATGTAATAATAACAGATCAATCCTCCCACTATATACCATAAAACGCTAAAATGTGGATATATCTGGCTATATCCAAAGCTTATGTCGCGAGTAAATCCCCAAGGAAATGGGATGATATATTGTAAAGCCAATGATATGGGGAGTAATAGTATCTTAAACCATATTGATTTGCTCATATAATCCCCAATCAATGCATGGTAGAAGTCGCCATTTGTCAATGTATATGATTGCCCGATTCCATTTTCTCCCGAGATGAAATCAGAGTGCTCACTAATGTTGTAGGGAGAAAAGATTTTACCAATGAAAATAAATGCAACACTAATTGCAATCAATAGGCTAATATATGAGAGAGTCTTAGGTGATTTATATGCTAAAATCAATGGAATTATTAATCCGATAATCAGCAGATAGATATATGTGAGACGCGTAGAGGTTATGAGAAAGCATGCGATGATGAAAATAATGGTATCTTTGAGCGAGATTGCTTTTGATGAGTTATCTGTGTAAAATGGTGAAATGGTATATCCTGCCATCGCTATACCAAGGTATATTGAGGGTTCTTTCATTACCATCATGCCTTGCGACAGGAAGAAGGGTGGCATTGCGATGCATAGCATCGCAATGCTTGTGATTCTGGCAGAATCACAAGCATTGTTTTTATATTCGATCAATCTGTTGGCAATCATTCCTCCAATAATTATGGAGAAAAGGATAAAAAGCAGATTTATAAGCAGTGGCACAACGATATTAATACCTGTAATACTCCAAATAGAGCTAATCAATATTGGATAACCGGTGTATACTTTAGGGGTAATATTATTGTAACCATTGTTATATATATCTTTTGCACAATTATATAGCTGATTTGAATCGTATATTAGTGCCGGTGAGTCAATTGTTGCTCCGCTACCTGAGGTATATCCCCAGATATTTGATATTATTCCGGCTGACATTATTAAGGTTACGATTAATAATATCCAAAATCCGAGTTTGTTTGCATTTCGAGTAAATGTATAGAAAATCCGAGCCGACAAATAGACAGCACTTATACCTGTTATAAGTATAAAGGCTATATTTGGCAGAAAGCATATAGAGAAGATAATTAAGATAAGCAGAGATGCTATTTCTCCAATTATTAATGTTTTTCCAACTTTTAAGTACATCCCAATGTGTTTCAAATCAAGAGACATACAAAGATATACCTTTATAGTCTATTATCAAAATATAGATATAAAATTTGATTGAAATGTTATATAATCACTTCATTAGTGGGTATTAAAGCATATCATCGCTGTCTCGTGCGATTCTTTCCTTTTCGGCACGTGTAGAGTATTGTGCCTCTTGATATATTTCATACTCTGTAGGTGACATATTAGAAATATCATCATCGTTATTAATATATGGATTCCCCGAAATATTGTCGTTAAGAGTATTTTTACTCGATGAATTATAATAATATCCCTCGGTTGGAGATGAATTTTTTTCTTTTTTATATCTTCTGTTTTCGCTGTCTCTACAAGATGTCAAGAAAAAAAGAATGATAGATGTGAGTGCAAAGATGCGTATCATTATATCCTACTATTGTGTTTTGTACTATTTTGATGCTATTTTTTATCATACTAAAAAC
>CAZYEO010000001.1:0-72139 GCA_964646495.1 uncultured Muribaculaceae bacterium | reverse complement strand
TCTAATTTATTATTTATCACAATTAATGTTATTACTCTTATAAATTGTAATTATAACACCCTATTATTGTAATTATGGTACTTCCAAATCTCTTATTATTGCGAATTTGGAACCATATCTTGCAAATTTGGATAATTAATATCATTGTATGAATCTACTTTTGTATAAGTAAAACATAAAAACTAATAATTAAAAATACATGGTGAACAAAACAAAAACTTTTATTATGGCGCTTATATTGTTGCCTGCAATTGCAACTGCACAACAATTTCAACCGCTAAGCTCCAACAACCCGGAATCCCGTTGGAGTTTCAGTCTTAATGGTGGATATGAAAAGAATCGAATAGAATTGCAAACCGCAACCCTATCAAGTGAAATAAATGGAGAAATAGTGTCAGAAATAGAACTTCTCGACAAGGATAAAATTGATTATGTAAACTCAATTATGAAGAGTTATCAAAGAAGTGGATATCTATTTGCAGGAGTGGAATATCGCATAATTAAGGGGCTAAGCGTATATGCAGGAGCAGGAGCGGTAAAGCTATCGGAATATGCTTATTCTAAAGAAAACGATATTGATTTAAGCGTACCATTCGATAAATTCTCATTTCGCTATTCTGTTGGTTTAAAATATCAATGGGATATTAATCAAAATTGGTTTTTAATGATTTCTCCACAATTCAGCCAGACGATAGCAAGCACTTCCAAACTTCATTTTGGAGAGGATGTTGATAAGGATTTACAAAATATGCGTCTTTCTAAATCTATGATAAGTTGGAATATTCCGCTTATCGGAGGGTATCGCATCGGGAAATTCGTTCCATATCTGGGAGCACAATATCGAGATTTCAGATATACGAGTGTTTTTAAATATGACACCGTATATGTGGGAGAAGTAGCTACAAACAACGAAAAGCAGGAAAGCAAACCGATGAATTACATAGAAGGAATAGCCGGTATATCATATCAAATAATTCCAAAATTATCGCTAAACGTCACAGCAATAGTGAGCGATAGCTGGAAAATACAAGGGGGTATAAGTTATAATCTTTAATAAACATGAATATGAAAAATTTTATTATCTCAATAATATTGATATTGCCATGCTTCATAAAAATAAATGGGGCAACAGCTATGAGAGATACCTCTCCGGGGTATCAATCGGGCAGCGTGGAGCGTTACGATGATAAATGTGAAGTATTATCAGCAATAGCATTAAATAATGACACTATGCTCGTTCTACAGAAAAAAATGTATGGAAATAGTGCAAATGAAGTATTTTCAAGCAGATACTTGATAAAAAACGGCACAGTAGAACCGATACCCAATAAAAACAGAAATCAATATTTAGGACGTACATTGTTTGTGGATAAAGCACAGTTGATAAGATATAAAGGTGTGATTCATGCCGTTGTTTTCTCTCAACAAAACACATACGGAACATTGGATATATACGAATATAATTCAGTTAAAGGGTGGAATCGGATCAGGAGTAAAGACTTTTCGGAATTTGGCAACAGAAGCCAGCAAGCTGCAAAATTCAAAAGCAGATTCATGTCGGCTGTAGTATATCAGGATTACATATATATTTTATTGGAAGGCATTGGAGAGAATTTATTTTATACCACATTTGATAGAATCGGAGGCATCAGAGATTTTAGATATTCCTTTCTTCCAAAAGATGCAAGCGATTATGCATGCATGCAAACATGCAATGTGGGGGCGATGCGTCGTATCATCTACACACGAATAATACCCTCGGAAAACGCCACTCGCAGTATAGTTTATTTTTCTCCCGACCTCGACAATCCTGAAAGTACATTTGATTTTGAGTATAGCGAAGAAAACACCTTAGAAAATGCAAGATGGGGGACATCGGAATGTCCTATTAATATGAAAATTTCAGAGATTAATGGGCTTACCATGATGCAGGGTTCAATAGAAGGAATTACAGATAACAATGTTGAAGCTCCTCCTATGCAAGTATTTTTCTCATGTCCCGACCGACAAGTAGTGGGTGAAGTTTTTAATTATGAAATACCTGTAAATTCTTATTATCCCTATTTTCCACCTTCAATACCAATTAGAGAGGTAAGATACACCGATTTACCTTATGGGAGTTTGGCAAGTTGCTCTTTATTGAGATATAAACCGAAAACAGCAAACAGCAACTATAATTATGATCTATACAAGCAAAATATAATCTTGATTAGGTCTCATTATAATTGGTATAATAATCGCATGCATTGGGCTTCTATCGGTGCAAACTCTATTAGGACAAAAAAAGAGGATTATAAATCGACTATCAATGATCCTGCTTGTCGAGATTTAGTGAAACTTATAGGTATTTTTGAAGGGCCTCCACCATGCGCCGTTAATCCTAAATATTGGAAAGAATCGGGAGGAAGTTATACTGAATTTTCATTTTCAAAAGCAGAAGAAAAAACATTTTCGACATCAAGGTCAATAGATTTTGAAATTATGATTGGTAGTGCGGCTAAATTTCCTGTGATTAAAACAGAATACGAGGTTATGGCTGGATACGCACTTTCAAATATGGCTGGAACATCCAAAACAATTACCGAAACATATACATTATCCCTTAAAGCAAATTCAAAGGATATGTTTGTAGGTACAGCATTATATTCGCTCCCTACTATTACTACTTATAGTGGAACAATATGCTCTCCGGATAACACTGTTGAGTATAATACATCTCTGCCTCCTGTAACTAGAATGACCGGACTTGGATATGCAGTAAAGCATTTTAACCTTAGCAATGCTCCGTTTTCAATCGATGGGCCTGAATATCTTGACAGTTGGGTAGGACAGCGATTTATGGGAGAACCCGGAAATCTTGTTTCAAATTATACCTCGGCAATAACCGTCACCCCCTACGTTACTCAAAAAATTGAAGTTAAGATTGCTGACGAAACTAAAAGCTCTACATCGCATACTTTAAAAGAATCGGCTAAACTTCTACTCCCATTCTATAAACTTGACCAAAAATTTTCTACTAAGTGGACAGATAATACGACTACTAAAATAACCAACACTTGTGCCATGACTTTTGCACCGGGTAATAAAAATGCATGGAGGGATAAAGATGATACTCAATACATCAAAAGTTATACATGTGAAATGGTTGGTCTTAAATATGACAATGGGATGTATCCACCATATAATGCCGTTATAAGTTCATTAAATAATCACATGATTGGTGAAAATAAAGATTTCCCTTTGATGATTCAAAATGAAAATCCATTCTACATAGGCTGGAGAGTGACGAATATTGAAAAAGGCACAAATCCGGATATAAACTCAATTGGTAATGATAATTCCGGTCAAAGTGGCGCGGAAGAGAATAGCAATAATAACGAAATAAATACAAAAGCATATATAAATGGCGATAATATTGTAGTTACAGCACAACCATCATCTTTCGTTACAATTTATAATATGCAAGGGGTACTCCTAAAACAATTTGAAATGCAATCAACCTTAATGGAAGCCGATTTAATAGGACGTGGCATTTATATTGTCAATATCCAATCTCCTGATGGGAACATCAAGACTTTTAAGATACAAAAATAGATAGCTCGGAGATGTATACAAAGTTAAATATAAATATTTAGTAGAGTCGGGATTTAGTATAGTGCTAAATCCCGATTCTGTTTTCAAAACGACCTGTTTTTACTTGATAGGTGTTATATCTATTTGAAGATATTATCATATATACGTTGAGTGGCTCCAAGATTTTCTTGAATATAATCTCCGGCAATTTTGCCATGAGTGAACAAGTAATCTTTGTCTTCAATGAATTTTATCATTAAATCATTGAATTGCTCTTTAGATTCCACACTGAAAGCTCCGCTGAGCGAAATCAAATCATGAGCTTCCTTGAATTTATGATAATTAGGTCCGAATACCACAGGTATCCCATATACTGCGGCTTCATTTATATTATGAATCCCAACTCCAAATCCACCACCGACATAAGCTACCGACCCATAGCGATAACAAGATGCAAGGATACCATAGCAATCTATTATAAGGCAATCTGCATCGGTCACATTCTCAACTGTAGAGTGTGTATATAGTGATACCTTACCTTTTATTTGACGCGATACACTCTCAATTGCCTCATCCGATAATTCATGCGGAGCAATTATAAGCTTAACATCTGGATGTTCATTTACAAATTGCATATACACCTCTTCATCGGGCAACCATGAGCTGCCTACTATCAATGTGAAATGACCTTTGGCAAAAGCCTCAACAATAGGGAAAGGACGACATCCGGCAAGAATATCCGTCACTCTGTCAAATCGAGTATCCCCCATCACCTCTACTTGTGTAGTTCCGATACTTGCCAACAAGTCTTTTGATGATTCATCCTGCACAAAAATCGTAGTGTAACATTTCAGCATATTCCGAAACATTCCTCCATAAAATTTGAAGAATGATTGAGTGGGACGGAAAATAGCCGATATAAGATAGGTAGGGATATTCCTACGACGCAGTTCTTGCAAGTAATTTCCCCAAAATTCATATTTGATGAATATTGCCATTTTAGGTTTTACAATATCCAGAAAACGATGTACATTGCGAGGCATATCAAATGGCAAATAGCACACAGCATCGACTTGGTCGTAATCTTTGCGCACTTCATATCCCGATGGGGAAAAGAAGGTGAGTAGAATTTTCTGACCGGGTTGATTCTTTTTTATCATCTCAATTAGCGGACGACCTTGTTCAAATTCCCCAAGCGATGAAGCGTGAATCCATATATATTCTGCATCTTTATCTATGTTATGATTGAGATATTCAAATGTTGATGCTTGCCCCACAATCATTTTGCGAGCTTTATCATTACGTTTGGATACTATCTTTGCAGCAGCACGATAGGTTGATATTGCTATATTATATAACGGATTCATAAAATTGAATAGCTTTGTACCTGATTAAAATATATTGTCGAGATTCTGCAAAGAAGTTTTTTTCCCTTTAGATTTCCACAAATAATTATCTATATAAACTCGCAGCAATAATTGCTGTTGAAAACCAAACGCATCCTTGGTGAGATGAAAATTGAGTGATGCCTCAAGATTAACAAATGGGTTCCGAAATATATATGCATACACATTGGTGCGATTATACCAGTTTGCCTGATAATATGGTTCCCCCATATCGAGCGGTTCACCATATTTGCCATATAACTGAAACAATGATTTTCCGGCATATAGCGTATTTTTCAGCCCGAGGAATTTCCATTCTGCCACAAGCTCTACATTCGCACCGCATTTGGAAGTCCATTTATCATCACCTCCCCTATCGCGATATATCCCTGCCAAAAGTCCACCTTTTATAGTAAAACTATCGAGTGGAGTATGCTTGGTGAGATTTACACCCACGAGTGGATTCATAATGATATTATCGACAATACCTTGCCCTTCAGGGGGATTTTTTTGCTTTGCAAAATGATTTAACATTGCATGCCCCCCAAGCATCAACATTCCGTTTCGAGGGCTCCACATTCCATTAAAATTCACATTGAAAGCCTCTCGCCTATTTTCACTTTGTAGGCTTCGCCAATCAAGGAAGAACTCGGCATATCCCTGCCTGCGCACATATTGAACGAGTACACCACGTATATTGGGCTCATTATATGCGATTTTATCACTCCACAAAGCATTTGGAAGATGGTCGATAAGAAGCGTACGCGGAAGCATACCGAATGTAAATCGCCAAGTCGGAGATTGATAACGATAATATAGAGTAGGACATATTTTATAATCCTTCCATTCGTTACCTACAGGTTGAATCCATGAAACTCCCCCCGATATACGATGCATGCCATCGAGAAATGCAATCCCTATTTCCGGTGCAAGGCGTGTTTTGAATATAGTTTCGGCTGGAGTGTAAAGATCATCCCCCTCCCTATTATCAAAGAATGTGTTGAAATCTACGCTCCATGTGAGTTGCTGGGCTACGATACACATAGTGGTAGCAACCCCTGCCAATAATGTCACAATGAACCTACGCATTAATCGGTTTTATTGTATCAATACCATTCTGAATACGGCGAATGGTCTCATCCTTGCCTATTAATTCTGTAATGTCGAACATATGAGGACCTTTGCACTCGCCCACCACCGTGAGACGGAATGCATTCATCACATTACCCATGTGATATGAATGATCTGTGATCCAACCGAGCACAATTTCCTCTGATGGTGCAGAAGAAAAGTCTTTAATCCCTTTAAGCACCTCGATCAACTCAGTGAGTATGCGTGGGGTATCCTCTTTCCAGCGTTTTTTTACATCTTTTTCGCTAAATGAAGTCGGTGCTACAAAGAAGAATGAGGTTTGATCCCAAAGATCGCTTATAAATGATATACGACCCTTAACCATTCCTACTATTTTTGCCAAAGTATGAATATCGCTACATCCTATACCATGTGAAGATAAGACAGGTAAGTACATTTTGGCAAGCTCTTCATCGGGAACTTCTTGTAGGTATTTGTGATTGAACCACTTCCCTTTTTCATAATCGAAACGAGCACCACCTCTTGAGCAATGATCGAAGGAGAAAAGCTGAATAAGCTCATCCATCGGTATTATTTCGCGGTCATCACCAGGATTCCATCCCAATAATGCAAGAAAATTAATCACAGCTTCGGGCAAGTATCCCGATTCTCTATATCCTGATGATATTT
This sequence comes from uncultured Muribaculaceae bacterium, assembly GCA_964646495.1. Lineage (GTDB taxonomy): Bacteria > Bacteroidota > Bacteroidia > Bacteroidales > Muribaculaceae > HGM05232. Next base: position 65,420 of record CAZYEO010000001.1, on the reverse strand, counting down.
CACCGGTTTTCGGATCATGCCATTCAAGAGGAAAAACAGGAAATCCCAGACGGTCGCCATCACGCTTACTTAATTTCCCTTTTCCGTCAGGTTTTAGTAGCAATGGAAGGTGTACAAATTGTGGCATTGTGTCTGTCCATCCGAATGCTTCATAAAGTAGCACATGCAAAGGTGCTGATGGTAGCCATTCTTCACCCCGGATTACATGCGAGATAAGCATCAAGTGATCATCGACGATATTTGCAAGATGATATGTAGGGAGATTGTCGGCAGATTTATATAATACTTTATCGTCTAACACAGATGAATTTATCACCACTGCGCCACGTATAAGATCATTAACGGTAACATCTTTATCAGGCTCAATTTTGAATCGCACCACATATTTTTCACCTGCGTTTACAAGCGCATCCACATCGGCAGCACTCATAGTCAATGAGTTGCGCATACTCATGCGAGTAGATGCATCATATTGGAAATTTGGTATTTCCGCACGCTTTGCATCAAGCTCTTCGGGGGTGTCAAATGCTATATATGCTTTCCCTTCAGAAAGCAAAGTATCGACATATTCCTTATATATAGCGCGACGTTCCGATTGTTTATACGGACCATATTCACCACCTTCGCGCACACCCTCATCTATGCCGATGCCGAGCCATGCAAGTGACTCATTGATATAATCTTCGGCTCCTGGCACAAAACGCGCCGAATCCGTATCCTCGATACGAAGTATCATTTTACCTCCATGCTTTCTGGCAAAAAGATAATTATATAAAGCGGTGCGTACACCACCGATATGAAGCGCTCCTGTAGGAGATGGAGCGAAACGTACCCTCACATTACTATTCATTGTAGATGCTTTTATGACTTATAGGCTCCAATATGGAGCCTAAATTCTTGCAAAGTTACAAAATGATTTCAAATAATTATAGATTATACTCGAAAACACCATCTATAGGCTATCGAGCTACTTAGATATCTATTTTTTGATCGAATATAGATGTTATCACGCCCAATTTGTCAATTGCTGTTTGATTGACACGACATGGCACAATGCTTACATATCCCTTGGCAAGCACCCACAAATCTGTACCTTCATTAGTAGGTTCTTCGTTATGGAAATGCCCCGTGAGCCAATAATATGTTTTTCCATGAGGGTCTATACGTGTGTCAAATTCATCAGTCCATCTACTTTTTGCAGCCTCTACCACTTTAAGCCCATTCACGATTGGGAGATTAGGTATATTCACATTAAGACAAATTTCATCAGGTAGCCCATTAGCAATCACTCTTTCCACCACTGTTTTTACTACTGATTCACACACACTGAAATCGGCATCTTTACTATGATTGAGTAATGAAAACCCTATACTCGGAATCCCTACTATGCTACCCTCAAATGCAGCCCCCATTGTGCCGGAATATATGGTACTGATGCCGGTATTTCCACCATGATTGATACCCGAAATGACTAAGTCAGGACGACGTGGAGATAGCGTATGCATTGCTAATTTCACACAATCTACGGGTGTACCACTCACCTTATATCTGGTTGCTCCCATATAATCATCTATTCGCACTGCTCGCAAAGGTTCTTCTACTGTAATTGCTGACGACTTACCTGATTGTGCCGAACTTGGCGCTACGACAATCACATCTCCAAAATCTTTTACATATTCTATCAAACTCAGCAATCCCTTTGAATAAATACCATCGTCGTTGCTCACTAAAATCAATTTCCGTTCCTTATCCATAAATTATCCTGTATTATTTTTATCCCCGTAAAGATATAGAAAGAAAACGACTCGACAATAGGTTATTTAACCTTTATCGAGCCGTTTAAATATTTTATTTATATCTATTTACCAGTTTACTCGCTTCAATGTCTCTTTATTTTCCACTAAAGAATTGGCAAGTTTTACAGCTGCCGTGATATTACTGCATATATGGTCGGATCCTATCATTTCTTCTACTTTTGCATTTTTAAGCACCTTATGAACATGAGGATTTACACCGGAAAGAACCACTGGAATACCCTCTTTTTTCGATGATTTTATGAGGATTTCCAAATTGTGAATCCCTGTACTATCTATAAAAGGGACTTTTCTCATACGAATAATTCTCACCAACGGTTTTTCACCCATACTACGCATCACTTCGTCAAATTTAGTTGCAACCCCAAAGAAGAACGGTCCGTCGATTTCATATATTTCCACACCTTTAACCACATTGAGCACTTCGTGCTTCGAAGAATCTGTACCATCGGCGATGTCTATCTGATCGCTAAACACTTTCACCTGTGTATTTTCCATCACACGACGTATGAATAATACCACAGCAAGCAGTAGTCCGATCTCTATAGCAATAGTGAGGTCGAATAGCACTGTAAGAATAAATGTAACTATCAATACAGAAATATCCGACTTAGGATTTTTCAGTATCCCCTTTACGGTACGCCAACCACTCATATTATATGCTACCATCACAAGCACTCCGGCAAGGCATGCCATAGGTACATAATTAATAAGAGGCATTAGGAATAGGAATATCAACAGCAGCACTATTGCATGTATAATACCGGCTACGGGGGTCTTCCCTCCGTTACTTATATTGGTCATAGTGCGGGCTATTGCTCCGGTCACAGGGATACCCCCGAAGAATGGAACTACCATATTTGCCACTCCTTGCCCTATAAGCTCTGTATTGGAATTGGTTCTATTTCCTGTAGCACCATCTGCCACTGTAGCCGAGAGTAATGACTCTATGGCTCCAAGCACTGCTATTGTGAAAGCTGAAGGCAATAGAAGATTGATTGTTTCCATATTAATCCCTATTCTATGCGGAGATGGAATATTATTTGGCAACGAACCGAATCTATCACCAATAGTCTCTACACTCCCCAATCCTTCAATGCCATTGAGAAAATAAACAGCACCGGTCATTACAATTATTGCAATAAGTGCTCCGGGTAGTTTCTTTGAAATATATGGCGTACACACAATTATCCCCACGGTTAATACTCCAACTATCGTAGTGAGTAAACTTATCGAACCGAAGTTATCAAAATACACACCCCATTTAGACACAAAATCACTTGGAACTTTATCAACTGTGAGTCCAAAGAAATCCACTATTTGAGTTGAAAAAATCGTAACAGCAATACCGCTTGTAAATCCTACTACAATAGGATATGGAATAAATTTAATTATAGTCCCCAATTTGAACACCCCCAATACAATAAGTATCACTCCCGCAAGAAATGTAGCGATAGCAAGTCCTGTGAGGCCATAATTCTGAATTATGTTATAAACAATAACTATAAATGCACCCGTCGGCCCACCGATCTGAACGCTATTCCCCCCAAGAGCCGATACTAAAAAGCCACCAATGATAGCTGTTATAAGTCCTACTGTCGGGGTTACACCCGATGCGATACCAAATGCGATTGCAAGCGGCAACGCTACTATTCCTACTACTATACCGGCTACAATATCATCCTTAAATTTACTCAAATTGTAATTTTTGAGTTCGGAAATGATTTTCGGTTTAAAATTTAATCCAAAAGCTAAATTCATATAATTTTTTTGTATTTTATAATCTATCATTCACATGCTAAACCCTTAGAAATGTGACAAAAAGGAAGCATTTCGATTTATGCGATTTTAAGGGTGCAAAGTTACTCATTTCTGGCGTATATAATTCACATTTTACAATATTATTTTCTAAAGACCTTTTTTAGTCCATTTTTCACTATTATAAAGAATTGCCATTAGTATATAAATGTTTTTTATAAAATATTTTACAATATTTATAGCAGGTTTTTTGTGGCTTTTCGTAAATTTCGGCTGTAAAACTTACTCAATAACTTAATATACCAAAACATGAAAATCGGAATTCCCAAAGAGATTAAAAACAATGAGAATCGTGTTTCTGCAACTCCAAGTGGTGTTGCCGAACTTGTAAGAAACGGTCATTGCGTGTATGTACAACACACTGCCGGGGAAAACAGTGGTTTTACAGACAGTGAATATGAAAAAGCAGGAGCAACAATTCTCCCATCAATAAAAGATGTGTATGATACAGCAGAAATGATTCTGAAGGTAAAAGAACCTATTAAAGAGGAATATAATCTGATAAAAAAAGATCAACTCATTTTCACATACTTCCATTTCGCATCCGACGAGGAGCTTACAAAGGCAATGATCAAAAGCGGAGCTGTGTGCTTGGCATACGAAACAGTGCGCACCCCCGACAACGCCCTACCGCTGCTTATCCCGATGAGTGAAGTAGCAGGACGAATGTCAATACAAGCTGGAGCAATGTTTCTCGAAAAACCAAATGGAGGCAAAGGAAAACTTATCGGTGGAGTACCGGGGGTGAAACCTGCCAAAGTTTTGGTACTTGGAGCCGGCGTAGTGGGCTATAACGCTGCAATTATTGCAGCAGGAATGGGAGCTCGCGTAGTAATCACAGATATTTCATTGCCTCGACTCAGATACATTGCCGAGATTGTACCCCCAAATATAACAACCCTATTCTCATCAGATCACAACATACGTGAAGAGCTTCCCGACACGGATATAGTTGTAGGCTCAGTACTCATTCCCGGAGCAAAAGCTCCTCATCTTATCACAAGAGACATGCTGAAACTCATCCAAAAAGGATCGGTAATGGTCGATGTGGCAATAGACCAAGGCGGATGTTTTGAAACATCGCACCCTACCACACATTCAAATCCAACATTTGAAATAGACGGCGTGATTCATTATTGTGTAGCCAATATTCCTGGAGCTGTGCCACAAACATCTACTTTAGCACTCGACAATGCCACACTTCCTTATGCAATAAAATTAGCCAATAAAGGATGGCGGCAAGCATGCAAAGAGGATAAAGCTCTCGAACAAGGACTTAATATCGTTGAAGGAAAAGTAGTATTCCCGGCAGTGGCAAAAGCATGGAATCTACCATTGAGTAAAATCGAATTATAACACAAAGCATACAGGATATTTTGCGTAAATAAAAACCCAAAACTGAATAGCTCAAGAAAACCTTGCAATGGGTATTCAGAACTATTCAGTTTATAATCTCATAACAAGCAAATTAACCGATTAAATATGTCGGACGGCTAATATACAGGTAATAATTCAAAATCTTGCAAATTATTGCGATTAATTATCTTTCAAGCTAATATTTTTCAGGCTTATCCTCAATTTCGATAGGGATTAAACAAAGAAAGGATGGACAACTTACTATTTTCAAGTAAAGTTGTCCATCTTCTCTCTCCACTGCGGTGCGGACGGTAGCTCCTTTTTGCAATCAAATGACTTTATTTGACTGATATTTTAATCATTTTGAAGTGATTATATGATTTGCATTTTTCATTCAGGAACGTGAGGATGTCAATCATAAACAAAATTTCCGTCCCTTATACCGGCCCTTGATTTGTTATTCATTATCATCTTCGTCCACGTTATGAAAGAAATCCTTTTTTCTTTTGAAATTTATATTATCCCATATTGTTTCACCGGCATTGAATTTATTCATATTTTCAATTAATTCGATATATTCAATCTTGGGGTTAATCTTTTGTATTGTTTTATTGAACTCTTCGATTGATTTTGAATAATCAGTCAACGTAGTATAGTTATTCAATGCTTTGAAAACCTCATTTTGTTTATTAAGATTCTCCCAAACGCTATTTTGCTTATTTATGTATTCCGTTATTTTGGAGAGAGAATCATAATCAAGATAGGCTTTTCTTCGTTCGTCAACCTTTCTAAGCTCCTCAATTTCATTAATAACTTTCTTAGGGACTGCAATCTCTGAATGTTCTGGAGCGTATTTCATATAGTCCTCTACCGAATATATTAAAATATTATGTGATGTAAGTTCCTTGAACTCACTGTATAATTCGGGTAGCGCACCTTTTGTTTGTCCATGGTGAATGTCCCACCAATCTTTTTTTCTATCATCTGTAACAAAAATAATATCTGAATTTTTATTCTTGCTTATTTCGATAAGGTGTTTCCAAATAATCAAATCTCCGTACAAGCTATTTTCACCTTTGTTCTTTTTGTTATCATAGTCTGCAAATCCAGGAGGAATCTTCTTTTCATATCTAATCTTGCCTTCCGTATATATCTTCTTCAGTTCATCTTCGAGAAATTTATTTGAGACTTTACCATCGAATAGTTGGCTGATTTTCTCGTGTATTTCCGAGGCATTTAGCAATGAAGGATGATCACTTTTTATATCATTAATTTTCTTAATTACCTTTGTTGCTGTCAATTTTATTGGTTTGATTATATCTTTATAAATATCTAAAGCACAATGTTTTCTATATCCAGTAATGTCTCCTGACTCTAATGAATTAATGGTTTTTTCAATAACCTTTATTATTTCGTCGTAACTATTTGATAAACTATCCTCAACGCTTCTTCTATTTTTGTGATACTCATAACAAGCTTGATATGGCATTATAGTTTTGCCTATAAAATATTCAATGTTCTCGAAGATTTTATTTCGAGTTTCATTGGAGTACCTATATAAGTTCAATAAAACATTGGCGTCATAGCAAAATACACCTTTGTCCCAAGCATTATTAATGACATCTTTGCTTATTGGGTAATATTCTGAGAAAATAGTCTTCATTCTAATATGTAGTGTTTTAGTATTGATATACGAAAGTACAAATTTTAATTGACTTGTTAAGAAAATATTAATTAGAATTTTGTCTTTTGCTCAATGCCAACTAACTTAGCCCATGCGGAATACGAATAAACACAAGTTTGGAGCAACTAAAACCCACCTTATCGGAGTGTAAGCAATATTTTGCCAGTAATACAATTGGTGGCGAATCTAAATTCGTTATCTTTGTATTTGTTCTTCGGAACGGACATATTTAAGAAGTGCCTTTGCCTATCGAAATTGCCAAATTAAAAGGGCATATACAAGGTACAGATGACTCCACGTATAGGGGGATTGTTTGTTCGTGTATATGTAGGTGTTTGGCGATACCTGATAGGCGTGGACGGCAGCCCACTTCTTTTTTGTATAATACCTTCGTTGGTTGTCAAAGGCTAAAAATTGCAATTAATGAAAAAACTTTTAATATTTTTGTCTTTTGTGAGCTTAATTGTCGTATTTGCTCTGACTTGCCCCAATAAGCAGGAGCATTCAGAATCTATTAATAATTTTCTTACGGATATTGTAAGAGAAAAGACTGACAAAGATGGGGTTGCTGGTATAGTATGGGGTGGTTTGGGTTCATTTATCATGGAAGGTTTCATTAAGACCCATTTATCAACTGATAATTACTTCATTTTCAGTCTTGGTAAAATTTCTTATCAAGAAAACAATAAGATTGTTTCTTTCGGAATCTTGAATCATGTTTTTATTTTAGGAGAGGATAAGATAAAAGAAGCTTTAGATTCAAATAATTCCGAAAATATTTCGAATGGTAATAGAACAAATAGTTCACCTCTAAAAACTCAACCTAAGCAAAATGAATTTTCTTCAGGCATAGAAATGAATACCAATCGAGACAAATATCCTCATAACAGATAAAATATGAAATCAACTAAACTTCTTTGGGCTATTATTATATGTCTTGCTTTAGGGTTGGGTGTTTCTGTTTTGTATAATATGGGAATAATTAATATATCCGATGGCTTGAAACAGGTTGTTGCTCCTAATAAGACCCTTAAAGTCTTTCATCTTACCAATATGAAAATGACGTTAGATAGGGAATGGAGTCTACCCAAAGGAAGTGCAATAATGAAATTGGACTTCATTATCGAAAATATTAGCAAAGAGCCGCAAACCTTGTATCAAAACGACTTGAGTTTGTTTGATTATAACGATTGCCGTTACGATGTCTCAACCAACTTCACATCAAGACTGAATCCACTGTTATTCTCTGAGACAATCAATCCCAAGACCAAGAAAGAGTTATCCTTAATATTTGAGGTTCCTCAAGGCGAATTATATAGCGTTGGCTATTCTGATCATATAGATAGGATTGGGAAACAGATTTTTGTAGATAAGATCAGGAAAATTAGGTGTGAGTATGTAACATTCAAAGAAATGGTAGAAGTTCGCAATCGTGTAGCAAATCAATCTCCAGTACAAATAGAGTCTCCAAAAACTGAGGAAGTCTCCCTTAAAGTAGAATTTGAAAAATCGTCAGAATCGCCTTTTGAATCTCTGATAAAGAAAATGACCAATCCCGCTAACGAAATAGAAGTTGATTTGAATGACTTTTTAGGCACTCCTGACAACGGAACGGACTGGAATTATACCGAACTATCAGAAACGGATTGCAAGGCATTAGCAAGACAGAAAATCTATTATAGCGAAAATAAAGGTGCTTGGGTAAAAGAAAAACCTTCAACTGACAACTCTACTTCGGAAGCTGAAAAGCGTAGAGAAGCTATGGAAAGAGAGTTGAAAGGTGTAAAATAGTATTGCTCAATCTATCAAAATAATATATCTTTGAATTATCCTCAATTTCGATAGGGATTAAACAAAGAAAGGATGGACAACTTACTATTTTCAAGTAAAGTTGTCCATCTTCTCTCTCCACTGCGGTGCGGACGGGACTCGAACCCGCGACCCCCTGCGTGACAGGCAGGTATTCTAACCAACTGAACTACCGCACCAATTTTGAATCTTAACAATCCCTCTTTTGAGATTGCGAGTGCAAAGATACTACTATTTTTTAATTCTCCAAAATTACACCCACAAAATATATCTAAAAAATCGCATTTATCCCCGATATTTATTATAAAAGCCTCATAATAACTTAAAACAACTATCATTAATCTGAATATAGGCTATACTTGGCAACCATATTTACAAAGAAATAGAGGAAAGCCATATTATAACTCCCCTCTACCTCATATCTATTAATAACTAAAACTACATTAGCGTGATACCATGCTTAGCACAAATATCAATCTGATCATCAGGCCAAATACTGGCTTGCACTTCGCCCACATGTGCTTTCTGCAAAAGGAACATACAAAGACGGCTCTGCCCTATTCCTCCACCAATAGAACATGGCAACTCTCCTGCCAGCAATGCTTTATGAAACTTATATTGCTTCCGATCTTCGCATCCACGCAATTTCAATTGCAATGCAAGTGATTCCTCATCTACACGAATACCCATTGAAGACAACTCAAACGGACATTCGAGAATTGGATTCCAAAATATCATATCACCATTTAGACCTACAAAACCGTCAGAATTGGGAGTACTCCAATCATCATAATCAGGTGCACGTCCATCATGAGGTTCTCCATTGGATAGCGGATTGCCTATTCCTATGAGAAAAATAGCCCCATGTTCTTTGGCAGCTTGAGCTTCACGATCTTTTGCCGACAAGTCGGGATATTGTTGAAGCAATTGCTCGGCATGTATAAATTTTATCCTTTTAGGAAGAATAGGTGTAATATGCGGGAAACGTTCATATATCATCCATTCAGTTTCACGAACCGCACAATATATTTTTTCGACAGTCAATCTCAAATAGTCCAGAGTACGATCACACGCATTTATCGATTGCTCCCAATCCCACTGATCTACATAGAGCGAATGGAGATTATCAAGCTCTTCAAATGTGCGAATAGCGTTCATATCAGTGTAAATTCCATATCCCGGAGCCACACCATACGATCCCAATTTGGCTCGTTTCCATTTGGCAAGAGAATGCACCACCTCAGCGTTGGCATCATTCATATCTTTTATCTTAAAACTTACCGCATGCTCCACCCCATTCAAGTCATCATTAAGACCTGTGCCCGAAAGCACAAATAATGGAGCTGTGACACGACGTAGATTCAATGCTTTTGCTATGCGTTCTTGAAAGGCGTCTTTAATTGCTTTAATAGCCACTTCCGTCGTTTCGGGAAGTAGCTTTTGCTTGTATTTCTTTGGAATTATCAATGCCATAATTATTTTTTTATATGCGATAGTGCGCAAAGATAATACAAACTTCCACAACAATCCAAATTTTAGTATCATTTTGCTCAAAAAATAATTATTTCAACGCCCAATTGCAATAAGCTCCATCGATTCAATATTTTTAAATGAATAAAATGAAGATGGAGATGAGCATAAAATATAAGCGCATCCCCATCTATGAATTTAATATAATTATTTATTATATTTACCGCACTATTATTTTTTCACCATTAGATATATAAACACCCGGAAGAAGACCTTTGAAGGCTTCTGATTTCAGAATTTTTGCACGTATTTTAATCCCCCAAATATTGTAAACATCTACAATAACATTCATATCCTCTCTCGTTTCTTCAATTCCTGTTGGAACATCGGTTACCTTCAAAGGTAATTCCGAGGAGAGATTTGAGCTATATTCCACAACCAACTCAAAGGGGTTAAAATCGTCACCAGATATTTGACGCACGAAAACTCCGTTTTGCCAACGATATTCCCCCTCGAAAGCAGGTTTATACATATATGTTCCGGTGATTTGGTTTATTCTTGAAGTCGATGAACGATACAATATATTACCTGCACCTTTAATTTTACTGATTGATGTGGTGAGTTTCAATACAATTGGTTGATTGGCTTCACTTTTATTATTTTCCGACAAATAAAAACACACTGCATCATTTCTTTCAGTATCGGGTAAAGCTATTTTCATGGATTCCGTTCCCTCTATAGGGAATGGTAAAATTATTGGAATTACAGCGCCTGTCATAGACTTATTAAATTCCATGTCGCCTCCGACAGAAATATCGTGAAGAGATTCAAAATTAAATCCATCATATAATTCTATTGAATTGGCTTGGTAATTTTCCTCATTTACCTTAACCATATTTGGATGAAGAGCCGATGTAAAGGAAGATGGAACATATATCAAACAATTTGGATTTAGAGTAGTAATCGATTCCGGGAATTGGCTTACGGATGTTACATCATAACTGGTAGCATCTTTACTATCTAATGCTGCAAATATTTTATTATCCCAACGACCCTCAAGGCGTATATTGTGTCTCACGGCACCGGTGATGCTCAACAACATATCGCTACCATATACCTCGAGCTCATCAATACTCGTACCATATATTGATGAACGTTTAAGCCCTACAATCCTAATATATCGAGCAGCAGTCGGTGATACAACTATATTTTCCTCACCTCCTACGAATCCTTCTTTGGAATATATATTATCAAATTTGTCACCATCAATTGATACTGACACATCATAATTAGTAGCAAAAGCAAAGTTATTCCACTTAATTTTGATGTTATCAATCAGATATGCATCTGCAAGATCCACTGTTATCCACTCATTATCATTAAATTCACTTCCCCAACGCGTATCTGAGTTACCATCTACAGCGTATTGAGCTACTAAAGCCGGGTTCTCGGCCGAAGAAGCATAAGCATATTTATTAAGAGCAAGATTCACTCCATCTATTGACACCTCGGCAGTATGTTTTATAACACGGGAGCTTTTATTCCCAAATGGATCGGTAGCTGTAAGAGTATAAATATATTCTACATTATCTTTCAAACCCACGGATGTAATTGAAATTTCTTCGCCCGACTTAGAGTAAGAGGACACCTCCACAGGATTACCATTTATTACGCCCGATGTGGTGCGTGTAAGGGTATAGAATATATATCCTGAATCATCGTTTGCATTAGCTTTGATTGTGAGTTGTGCTCCGTCAGGCTGGATATTAAACCCCGAAATTACAGGTGCTTTATTGTCATTTTCTCCTGTGAATCGAGATAAACCATAAATTTCCCATTCATAAATACTATTCGCATAATCTACTACGGCACGTTTGTCGCATATCAGACGCACATATTGTGCAGGCACAGGCGATATGGTGAAAGAATCAGTAGCACCATCGCCATCTGTTTTAGTCAAAATATTAGTCCACGCGTCACCATTCATCGACGCCATCACATGGTAATTTGTGGCATAAGCTGCTTCCCATATCACATTCATGCGATCCAACACGAAAGGTGATTCAAGATCGATAGTTACATATTCACCATCAGCTTTATCACTTTCCCATCGTGTCAGTACATCGCCATCATTAATTTTAGATGCAGTATTTATCCCATATGAGGAGGAACTTGTGGCTTGACGATTAAGTGCCAAGTTGGCTTTTGACACATCTGCCACTCCAATAAGCACATTTTTAACGACATTTCCACTTACAAATTTAAGATTATAATCTCCTACCTTTGTAGAGCCAAAAGTATTGTCTGACATATGGTAATATGCACTTCCGTCTGTTACCACAAATACATTTTCAGGATCCGTAACATTGCTTATTTCTACTGCAAGTGTTGATGTATTGAATTCATATTCTCCACCGAATTGATTAAGACCGGATATGGAATAAGCGATATCATCTCCAAGAAGGATTTGAGTGTTTTCGGGAGTTATTTTCAATGATTTAAGTTTAACCACCTCATTTACCATGATATTTTTCACAGCCGAGTAGCCATCTGATGACTTTGCCGTTACTTCCATTCTGCCATAGGTAGATGGTGCGAATTTGTTTCCGTCGATTGTTGCTTTTTCAGCCTCGCACTCCCATGCAACATCTTTTGCTATCTCTTTTCCATCAAGAGTATATGCCTTTGCTTCAAGTATAGCAAAATCATCTTCATCCATAAAATCGGGAGACAATATATCAATACCAATTATTCCATCTTGAGGTAAAGATTTAGGAATACCAAAAACCTCAAATTCTTTAATAGAGTATCCATAATTTGTAGCTCGTTTTATTCCTTTCATCCTCACATATCTTCCTTCTGTGCCAATAACTTGAGTATTATCACCTTTACTGGCATTATCGGTTACTGAAACAACTGTTTTCCATTCTTTTTCAGAAATCACTGTTTTATTCACAGTTGTGCCCGCATATATTCCATTAAATTGTTCGGTCGTTGCACCATCGGATGCTATTTGAATATCATATATACTACCATAGGCATCTTCCCAATTTATATTTACTTTAGATATATAACAATTTTCGCCAAGATCCACATATATCCATTCATTTTCATTATGATTGCTTCCCCAACGAGTAGTATTATCTCCATCATTTACAAATTTTGTAGGAGTTCCGACATTTTCTTCACTACTGGAAATGGCTGTTTTATTCAAGGCTACATTGTTAAATTTAGGTGTAAGATATACTTGTTGAGTATATTTTTTCCCTCCGATATTGGCTTCAATATCATATATGCCGATTTCAGTTGCATCAAGCACATTGGAGTCTGAAACCTTTTTGCCTCCTTTTGTTATAGTCCAATCAATATCCAAGTTCATAAAATTGCCATATTGATCTATAGGGTCAATCGTAAATGTAGCCTTATCACCTTTTTCAAGATATTTAAGTTGAGGAGTAATGGATGCTGATGCTATCACCGGAATGTCGTTCACTGTAAAATCCATTACACTCTTTATATCATCATTCACTTTAACCGTAACGGTAAATTTAGATCCTTTTGTGGCAGTAGCATTGATGTTCAATATGTTTTTGCCATCTATAAAAGCGAGATTGGCATCACTCACAACGAATGAATATTTAACATCATCCATTGTTGCCCCATATTGATCCAAAACACTAACAGATAACAAAGATTTTGCAGATGGAGGCATGATTAATCCTTCAGCTGATTCCATCACTACCGATGAAGCTACAGCAGCAACACCGTAAGCAACCAAACTCCGTGCAGGCACTTTCACCGTAGCTACAGTGGTTCCATCTTTGAAAAATCTTACCATCCTCTCCGTATCATACGAATTGTATGCCATGTATGTCATCGAGCCATCCTTTTTCTTATAAGCTGTAGCTGTAAGGATGTCTGCATGCACCGAAAAATCTATATCACCATACGTACGGTGTGATTGAATTGTAAAATATGATATATGTCCGGTATCAATACCTGTAGCAATCCCATAATTTTCTTCATAAGCCCTGTCAAATATTTTAGCGGCTTCATCGGGATTTGAACGCTCCATGTAACATAATACCACATTGCCTACCGATTGATTAGCTAAGGGGGCATTTGTACCTACGGCATCAAACCATTTATATGCCGTGGCACTCATCATTTTATCATAATCCCATTTCACGAAATCCAAATCCTGCGACAAATAGTTCAAACAAGGTGACACAGGCATCCATTGAATAGAATGCATCCACAAAGCATCACCACTAAACCATGTCCACCAACCTATACCTTTCGAGGTAAGATTGGTACAATATGGTGATGTGTAAAGGGTGTAGTCATAGTTATGTTCTTTTTCAGGATGTATTTGGTCGCGGTCAAACCAATATTCAGCAGTGGCACGAGATTCTGTACTCCAACCGAATATCCCGGCATCACGCATTGCATTATCGTTAAGTGCAACTCCAAGCAAATATATGGCACCCCATGATTGCATTGCTTCCGATGATGACTCCTGTCCATTCCCATTACTATTAGCGTTGTCGCCAAGACCCCCTGCATAGGAATGACCTGCCCACGGATCCAATGTACGCAAAAAAGGAAATTGGCTATCATCATGTTCCCAATTGGCATAATCTTTTGCAATTAAACGCAACATAGGTCCGTAATTGAGCCTAAAATCTTTATCCATCATGCACAACAACGCGCCTGAATATATAAAATAGCCATAATGAAAATGGTGATCATTGAAAGCATCGGAATCATACGATGTTTCATGTCCTACCAAACTTCCCCACCGAGGATAATATGAGAAAAAAACCTGTTCTTCACCGGGAGTAAAGGTGAGCCAGTCGATCAATTTAGCTTTTAATTTATCTTTACTCAACTTAAAGTTTTCTTCGTCGCCCATTTCATGTGCAAATGTCATATTCAGAGCCATCTGCGTCAATCCTTTACCACCCCAATATGTATCGTTACCAAATGTGCCGTTTTTGGCATATTTAGTCATAAGGTCTGTCATGCGATCTTTGATATACGGATTAGCTTCAGCATTATTCTCTTTGGGAGCAGCATAATATGGTAGCATACCCGAAAATCTATAAGAGAAGGTATAAATATTGTCCGATGATGGTGTAGCAATTTTCAATCTCCCACGAGGAGATAAATATGACTCAGACTGAAAGGATGGCTTACTCAAAGCATCTTTATAGGCGTGAGGTAGAAATCCTTGCATCACCAATGCAGGCTTAGCTTTATCAAGCAAGTTTTCTGCATCTATTTGCCATTTAGTAGTGAGTTCTGCTTTATATTCATCAAAATTCCAAGAAACTGTAGTTTTGCGAGGTACTGAATAGGCATATTCGGCAAAAATTTTTAAGTCTGAAATATTTTTCATCATTCCTACCGAGATAAATTGTTTCTTCGTTTCAGCAAATACCAATGCCAATGCTCCATCTTTTATACTATATCCGGTAGCGTCAGGCACAAATATGCCGTAATAATCACTCCCTATTTTCACCGTGATTTTGTTGTCGGCATAAGATAATATATCAGAAATATCAAGTTTA
The DNA here is from genome assembly GCA_964646495.1 of uncultured Muribaculaceae bacterium. GTDB lineage: Bacteria > Bacteroidota > Bacteroidia > Bacteroidales > Muribaculaceae > HGM05232. The sequence continues at coordinate 49,896 of CAZYEO010000001.1, read as the reverse complement.
TTTCCCTCTACGTCGAAATATTCTGCAGAAGATGAAAATGTAATGCGAGGTGAAAATTCTTTAAGTTCAATCCAAGTAAAAGGGATGCCATGCGCCAAGGTAACATACATCTCTTGTTTGCCGTCGGCTCCCGACATAAGCATTTCTACATCCCAGTCATGCCAATCATGGGCTATGGCAGACACAGCTGTGAATTTAACACCTTTAATGGTAATGTTTGAGTTTGATTTTACTTCGGTTCCATTCTCGTTCCAATATGAAGGATAGTTAATAGTAATACCTGCCTCAAAAGGGTGTACCATTTGTGGATAAGCCCAAAGAGCGTCAGCAAAAGGAGCATTAATAAGACCTGTCCACCAATCGTTGGTGGGTAAGGGGCGACGTTGTCCGTCATCCATTTTATCCGATTCATTGATATATAGCTTTTTTGTCTGCATCAATGAGCTTAAGTCCCCATTATGTGCATCAGTACGTCCTTTATATAAAGGGGGATATGCTGCATAGCTTGCTGCGCCTATCTGCACCGGCTCTTGAGCAGACAGCCCAAAGGAGAACGACATTAAAAGCGCACCAACGATTATTTTTGTTAAGTTCATAGTTTATTGTTATATGTCAGGTTTGTGATTATAATATCAATATTATTAGGCATAGGATTATCCTAAAAGGGAGGAAACATCCCTTTTTTATGTAAAAAGTCCGCCTACCGCATTACGGTAGAGCGGACTTTCATCAAATATTATGGAAAGCTAAATATTTATTATTTTACTATCCTTTTCTCTTTTCCCACAATATAAAAACCTGGAGCTAAATCCTTGGTTGCATCTTCAGGTAATACTGATTTGCGAACCAAGTTGCCACTGATGGAATATACATCAACCGGAATATTGGCTTTGTCGGTTGCTATCGCTCCTACACCTGTAGCTGGATCAATAACACCATAAGGGCTGACTTCAAATAATTTCACATCCCAAGGGGTAGCAGCTTTTGTCATATTAATCTTAATATATTTCACAGATTTCATGGTTTTGCCATAAATACGGTCCTGTATGTTTGCGTTAGGATCTGGTCTATCAGCTACTACATGTATCGGAGTATTAGTATCCAACCCGGCTTCATCAGTTGCAAGGGTAACTGTATAGTCGGCAGGACAAGCACGCTCCCAATCTATAGTGATCATGTCAAGAATATACAAATTGTCAAGTTTCACTGTGATTGAGCTTGGGAAATCAGCAATGGGGAATTCAACATATGTGTTTATGTCTTTGTCGATAGCCTTTGCTCCATTCTCATCTGTATTGGTTATCGCTGATGCACCAGATTTGATAAGATATTTATTTTTATCGGCGGCAATTACTATATCAATAGTTTTTACAAGATCACCGGCTTTAGCAGTAATTGTGGCGGTCCCTTTCGCAGTAGAGGTAAAAACAGATCCAGTAATAGTTCCGGTTTCAGTTCCGTCAGTGATAGTCAATTCTGGAGCGATATCCATCAAGCTTCCAAATTGATCTTTCACTACAGATGTTATAGTTGCCGATTCACCAATAAACAACCCGTTGGCTGAAGAATTAATAATCATAGTAGTAGGCACAGGTGATGCTGACGGCACACCGGCAACTTTGAAATTAAAAAAGTGCATACCCCATACTTGACTTTGAATACATTCCAATTTAATATATCGAGCAGTCACTTCACTAAATACATCTGTAAATATAGTTTGATTATCAGCTGTTTTGTAGGTATTTACCTCAAGTAATTCTATCCAATTGGGTTCACCGTCACCATCTTTTTCTGTAGCATAGTAGTATTTATAATGATTGGCATAAGCGGTTTCCCATTGAACTCCAATAGCTGAAATTTTATAATCTCCTCCAAGATCTACTTGATACCATGTGCCAGTAGTAATGTTTTCGCCAACTTCCCATCCGTTTCCACTTCCATTTATTGCTTTATAAGCATTTGCAGAGTTGTGGCTTGCAGTAGCTGTTTTATTAAGAGCAACATCGGTAGCTTTATCCCAACTGAATAATACATTCAAAATTGCTGTTGCTGTTACTTCTTCACCATTTAGGCTCGCTTTCGCTGTTAATGTGTACTCTCCTACTTTTTTACCAGTGATTTCAAATGTGCCGTTCCCTTTATCGACAATATCAGCAGCAGCATTATCGCTTATAGTAAGATTTATATTTGTAAACGCAGATATATCATTTATCTCTTTTCCTCCTACGGTTATTGCGGTTAAAGTGGTTGAAATCATTTGTCCGTTTTTCACAGAAGAATCCGACAAGGTGATAGTCTTTGGGCTATCTATGTCACTCGTTTTTTCGGTAGCACGCACTTCCCATATTTTCATTCCATAGCCTTCGCCCCACACATTATATTCCTTAGCGACAATAACAATATATTGCCCCACTGCATCTACTGCGTGTGTGTCATAGTTAGTACCTTTCAATGCTTTGTCGTATCCAACTTCATCTTCATTATGAGTATAAACAGGAGTGTTGTTCGTATACCAATCATCAGTAATATAGTTCACATTTACAAGATTGGGAGCTTCTTCTGTGCCAGTATTAATTTCACGAGATAAATATGAAGGAACTGCATCTACTAAATAAAAATCATATTTAGTAGCAAGAGCATCTTGCTGCGCTACTTCAACATCAGCAATATGTTTCTTGGATCCCAGATCAATAATTACCCAATCAGGGTTGCCAACTACATTATTAGCTTTCTCTACAGCCTGCCATCCAGTAGAAATATTTCCATCTGTAATATTGATTGGCTGATCCTCAATCGCTCTTGTAGAAGATGTTACCACCGTTGCATCTTGCAACAGATTTGTGGCTACATTCCAATTAATTATGGACTTAGCCGACACCAAGCTTGTAATGGATGCAAATGCAAGCATCAAAAAAAGTGTTTTCTATTCATGTTTGTTATATTTAAATTTTGTATTAAGGGACTAATTTTTTATTATAAATTTAGAGATCTCTATCTCACCAATAGTATTTTTAGCTTTTACAATATATATCCCACTTGACATAATAGGGGAATTAATATAAGAATTATTTACCTCACCCGATAAGATCATTCTACCGTTTATGTCGAATACTTCAGCAGAGATTATATCTTTATTAGCAATAAAATGAATCGAGCCATTAGCATAAAATGCTACAAAATTGCTATCCACATTGTCGGATATTGATTCTACTGCAGCAGTGTTTTTGATAGTGATTGTGCTTATATGAATACCACTTGGACGGCTCGGGCGTCCGTCAGCCACACGAATTATTTGTTTCCCCGCTTCAAGAGTCACATAAAATGATTTATCGGCAAACACTGCATCATCGCCAGAAATTTCAAATATTTCCGGTTCGGAAAGGGTAGAAAGTATATTTCCATCGCTGTCTACAGTATACAATGCAACGCATGGATCATAACGCATAGGCTCACCTTTACCCGATACTCGAAGAGTTATTTTATAACTACCGGCAGTTGGCACATCATATTGATAATCCACGTATCCGGCATTGAATTTTGTAATTTCCAACATTCCCGGTTGTGTTTCATCGGTGGTTTTATCGAGTAATATACCTGATGAGCTTATGAAGTTGCCGGCAGACACAGGAGTTTCGGTAGCATTATAAATATTGGCATCAAAATTTGTCAAATAAGTATATACATAACCAGCTTGCGTGAGTGTTCGCACTCCATTGCCATTCTGTGCTATCATCAACCCATAATTCACTTGGCTCGAAACAGCTTCTTTAGCCTTAAACCATGAATAGCGGAATACACGGTCACTCTTTTCAAGATATTCCAATTGAGATATCATTGACGAAACTTGAGTATCGACACTAATTATGGCAGCTCCACTTGTTTCGCCCGGCCAATTACAAAATTCTGTTACCCATATTTGTTTACCATATAAGTCATAGAATTTATCGATCATATTTTTCATGCCATCTTTCCCACCACTATAGTTGTGAATAGCTATATAATCAAACGCATCTAATCCCACAAGTTTTACAAAATTCGAATACCATGTATAAGGGTCATTGTCGGCTCCATCAGGAGAATAGTTTACAGCAGGGCCTACTAATTTAAGATTAAGTTCTTTGGCAAGAGCTTGCACTGCGGGCCATTGAGCAGCTGCTTGGGCTGGTGTCATATTCGCTTGTGCCTTAAAGTTTGGCTCATTAAAACCTAAAAGATACTTTGTGGCAGGATGCGCATTACAATATGTTCTGATTTTATCAGAATCATAGTTTTCATTCCAGCACATTGGAATAAATTCCATACCGGTATAATCTATTTTTTCACCTGCAAGATTTCTTATATTCCCCATGGTATTTCCCCACGTATAATACCAAGATACACCGGGTTCCATAGGTATAAATTCACCTTCAAAAACGAAACTATTCTCACTGACCCCCCTTTTGAAACTCTTGGCAGAATACGAAATCTGGGATGTGAATATTACAAGAATTATTAATAATATGCTATGTTTTTTCATCAACAAAATAATTTAGATTAGTAAATTTTAAATTTAGCTGGATTACCCGATGCGCTATTAGCGGCTACCCACACATTGAAATCTCCGGGTTCTACTATTTTAGTAGAATTAAGTTGATTGAACCCAAGATCTTTTGCATTGAGCGTAAATGAGACATTGCGCGTTTCTCCCGGTTTCAATCTGATTTTTTCAAAACCTTTAAGCTCTTTCACAGGACGAATAAGTGAGCCCACAATATCACGAACATATAATTGAGCAGTTTCTGCACACTCCATTTTTCCGGTATTGGTAACACTGCAAGTTACCGTGATTGCTCCATCAGTAGTCATTTTATTTGAAGAAAGACGTACATCTCCATATTCAAAAGTGGTATATGACAATCCATATCCAAATGGAAATAATGCACCGTCACCGGCATCGAGATAAAAACTTGTACATCCAGTGGATGTTTGACCTGCTTCGCGTTCGATATCATTTATATACACAATATTTTCGGCAGGACGACCTGTGTTTTTATGTGCATAATACAGTGGCATTTGACCCACCATATATGCAAGACTTACCGGGAGCTTACCCGACGGTGAAACTTTACCTGAAATCATATTTGCAAGAGCCGGTCCGAACATTGTTCCGGCATGGAATGTATAGAGAACTGCATCGGCAAGGTCTGTTTCATGAGCAATAGTCATTGGACGACCTGTCTGAATAACCAACACAATCGGTTTGCCAGTGGCTTTAAGAGTTTCTAAGAGTTTAGTTTGTGCTCCCGGTAGAGATATATCTGCACGACAATGTGCTTCGCCCGACAACACAGCTTCTTCACCAGCAAACATTAACACTACATCTGCTTGGCGTGCCGCATTGACAGCATCTGCAAATCCTTTTTCACTCATGTCACGGCTATATTCAAGCCCGGGAGCAGATATTATGGCATCTTTACCATACATTTGGATAAGGGATGTCAATGGCGTTATACAATGTTCCTTTTCAAGGTCAAAACTCCATGTCCCGGCTTGGTCGTGCTGAGCATTCATCATAGGGCCTACCACAGCTATTTTCTTAGTTGATGACGAGAGAGGAAGTATTCCTGTATTCTTTAATAATATAGTTCCTTCTTCGGCGGCAATACGGGCTTTTTCAAGAGCCTCAGGCGAATAAAATTTGTTGCTCTGCTTTATATCCACATACGGATTATCAAACAGACCTAAGTTGAATTTCAAGCGCAACACATTGCGCACTAATTCATCGATTACTTTCACATCGATTTTCTTTTCATCAATAAGTTGCTGAAGGTATTTAGAATAGGCATGGCTTTCCATATCCATGTCTACACCTGCAAGAGCCGATTTAAGGGCTGCATCTTTAAGATCTGTACAGAATCCATGAGGAATCATTTGCTGTATCGATCCCCAGTCGCTCACCATCATTCCTGTATATTTCCATTCGCCTCTTAATATATCGCGAAGCAAATGACTGTTGCCCGATGATGGGACCCCATTAATATCATTAAATGAGCACATAAATGTAGCAGCACCGGCTTCAACAGCTGCTTCAAAAGGGGGCAAATAAACATCGCGCAATAGGTTCTCAGGAATCCAAGTAGTGTTGTAATCTTTACCACTTTCAGACGCACCATATCCGGCAAAGTGTTTTGCACATGCAGCCATAGTGTTGGGTTTAGTCAAATCATCCCCTTGATATCCCTTTATCATTGCAACACCTAAAACGGAAGTCAAATAAGTATCTTCGCCAAACGACTCAGCAATACGACCCCAACGAGCATCACGAGAAACATCGAGCATAGGTGAAAAAGTCCAACGGATACCCACCGACGATGCTTCATCGGCTGCTATGCGAGCCCCATCTTCTACCAATGACGGATTCCAAGTAGCTGCTTGCCCCAATGGGATAGGAAAGATGGTTTTAAATCCATGAATCACATCGCGAGCAAAAACCAAGGGGATACCCAAACGACTATTTTTAACAGCATCATATTGTAGCTTATTCACTATATTAGCATCCACAATATTGAGAATAGATCCGACATCCCCTTTTTTCACTTTGTCGGCAATATCCTTATTATAATTATCACCCGACAATTGATTAAGTTGTCCTATCTTCTCGGTCAACGTCATTTTACTCAGCAGTACGTCTATCTTCTTCTCAGTATCTGCGACTGTTGCCGCTATGGAGTTAAAGAGGGAAGAAATAAGCAAAAACGAAACAAAAATAAATTTATTCATAATGTATAATATTCGATTTTTAATTTAATAACACTGTATTTTCTTTTTGATATACTCTCACATAATCGACCACCATCGAAGCTCTTCCATCATCAAGCCCAGTTATTTTATCGGCATCATAGAGGGAAGGGAAACCACCACCCACAGCCAAATTGAATAAAATAAAATTAGGCTTATGAAAATAATACCCTACCGATGATTTATTTGTGTCATCTGAGATATCAACCGTAAGATAAGGCTTTGGATTATCATCAATATACATCTCAATTTTCTCAGGAGTCCATACGGTATAAAATACATGATAATGATCATCTTGTAAACTATAATCATTGACCCTATCTCCTACCAATTGTTTATGTCCATCAGCAGGATTGCCCCAATGCAGGGCACCATTAAACAATTTATCTTGATTATCAGACTCTATACCGTTGGAATGTCCCATTTCTAATATATCAATCTCTCCACAAAATGGCCATCCATTATTGGTTATATCATCACCCATCATCCAAAATGCCGGCCACAACCCATTGGCTGTGGGTGGAATCTTAATTTTTGCCTCTATTATCCCATAAGTAAACCTTACTTTACCACATGTATTAATACGGCCCGATGTGAAATTTTTGCCTTCAAAATCTTTTTTTAATGCTGTAAGTATTAAATTTCCGTTTTTCACATCAACATTAGCACTATCATCAACATAAAATTGTAACTCTCTGTTACCACAGCCCGAACCATTATGTTCAATGTTCCAAGCAGCGCGATCTATGCTATCTCCATCAAATTCATCACTCCATGTGAGAGTATACCCCACCATTTTTGATGGTTCGATGCTGTGAGCAACAGGAGCAACCATGAAAAAAAATAATAACCCCAAAACATTTATTACCTTCATATATATCGCTTTATCTTAATTTTTTTATTTTTTTATTACCTTATTTGTATATACACTACCATTTTCGGCTACAGCTTTCACGATATAAATTCCAGATGATAAATTGTCGAGTAGTATATATGAACTTTGCTCTTCTAATACTTTACCTCCCAACATATCATATACAGTGAATTTTGCCACAAATGGTAATGTTACTTTATTGGATGTACATATCATAATTGAGTTATCCTTATCGATTTCAATTTCATTGATTCCGGCAGGAGAATCTCCGGCATCTTGAAAATTAGTAGATTCATCGGGAGTCCCTTTTTGATAAATCCGAACATAGTTTACATACATATTAGCCACACTCCCTTTTGCTGACCCTAATGCTGTAATTCTGTCAGCATTGTGTATGCCTGTAAAATTACCACCCACAGCAAGATTGAATAATATGAAATTTTCTTTATGAAAATAATTGCTCGGCGACCAAATGTTTTCACCTTGATAGGTAATATCCATTTCGTAATATGGCTTTTTTGTAGGATTTTTATCATAATCCACATACATTGTTATCTTATTCTCAGTCCAAATAAGGGTATAAAGATGAAATTGTCCATCTTGCAAACTATACTCATTGGTAATGGCATTTGCATACATTGGATGATTTTCCCAAGATGGTCCCCAGTGGCATGCGCCATTAAAATAACGATCTTGTGTGCCGGCGTTTATTCCGGTAATGTTACCAAATTCCATTATATCTATTTCGCCACACTTCGGCCACCCTACCATGTCGAAATCATTTCCCATCATCCAAAATGCCGGCCATAATCCATTGGCTGTGTTTGGAAGTTTAATAGATGCTTCTATTTTACCATGCGTGAATGCAATACGGTTTTTAGATATTATACGCCCTGATGTGAAGTTTTTTCCTAAATATGATTCTCTTATAGCCGAAAGTATAAGGCAACCATTGCCATCTGCATCTTTAGCAAGACGCACATTTTTATCGTCGTCGGTGTAATACTGTAATTCATTATTACCACCCCCCTCACCATTTACTTCTATTTCCCAGCGCATAGGATTGATTTCTGAAGCATCAAAAAGATCTTGCCACACCAACTTATATCCATCAGTCTCTCCGGAGCCATTTTGATCGTTGGCAGCAAGAATTGTGGCAGAAGAGAAAAAACCGATTAGTACACAGAAAAGTAGATATATGGATTTCATTAGAATTATTATTGTTAAGAATTATATAAATTATGCTCATTGACATGCGAGCAATAGCATGTGTTTCATTAGAATATAGTTGTATATAGATATGTATAGGTAAAAAAGTGGCGGGCAAACATAATTAGTCCGCCACTTCTGTAAAACTAAATCATACTATTATTTAATAATTACCTTTTTAGTAACACCGGCAGTTTTTACGATGTAAATACCGTTAGCAATATTCTCAACACCCATAATTGAAGTGTTAGAAGTTTTCACGGTTTGACCACCCATATTTATCAATTGCATAGGTGCATTATCTGTTCCTGCTGCACTGATAGTCTTATCTGAAACTATGATAGCTACATCATCAGATGATATGCTACCTACGCTACCACTTCCGCTTGGAGTATAAAAATATACGGCATCAATTTGTACAGCGGTTCCAGGAACGCCACCTGCTAAAATAGCAAAGATGTTACCTGCCCATGCTTTCGTGCCATTAAAATTAAAAGACGGCCACATTTTTTTCATATCTTTAAGCGTAATATCTATAGCTACCCATTCACCTTCATTTTCTCCTGTTCCAAAATTACCAAGAAGAGGAAAAGTAGCTCCATTATCAACAAAAGCAGTTTTACCTACTGAACCTTTAAATGGTGCTGATGCAACAGGGTTTTTAGGATCTGCAAAATCTTTACCATCAAACGCTATTACTGCTACACTTGCAGGAGCATTATATGTATTAAGACCCATATGGAAATGCGTATCCTCGCTTACATGTGACAAATCAATCGGCGATCCATCAAGAATACAAAAACCTGCACCCGACCATCCTTGATTTAGTACTTCCATTGATATATATCCTTCTGTTTGATCATCAACACCAGGATTGCTCGATTCTCCGGCTTTAAATGTATCAGTCCATATATACCAGCAACGAGTAGTGTTGTCAAGAGAAAAATCATTTACTGTTTTCCCTGCTGTTTTCAAACTTTCAACCGAAATTGGATCTAATTGCAATACGTCAAACACAGCTCCGGCGGCTTTTGGACCTGATAATCCGGGTTTGTCGGTTACAAAATCTTGTGCATTGATCATACCAATGCTGAGTGCTGCCACAGCAGCAAAAAGAGTCATCTTTTTCATAATAAATTATTTTTATAAGTTAATAATATTTAGAATAGGCGGACGGAATTATCCGCCTATTGCTTTTTTAAGTTTATTAATATCCTTCGTTTTGATCCATCGGATTAAGATGGATTTCTTCTGATGGCAACGGGAATAGCTCGTTTTTACCTTGAATGAATGATGCCATTTCATCTCGTGCCTCTTGAGTTTCTGTCCGAGGGTATGAACCGTTTGTCTTGTCTAATACTTCGTAAGCGATGCCCCAACGTACCAGGTCGAACCAGCGATGTCCCTCCATTGCAAGCTCCACACGGCGCTCGTGGCGGATTGCTTTACGAAGATCATCGGAATTGTCGGCATATCCATTGTAGCCTGGGAACGAAGGAAGTACATTATTTACATCAGAATTCTGACGTGCTCGGCTACGGACATCCTCAAGCATCTTTTTTGCGCTTGTATTATCACCCGTTTCTACAGATGCCTCGGCAAACATCAACATTACATCCGATAATCTTATCAATTTATAGTTAAGTGGTGAACGAGTGGCATGATCGGTAGCCGGAAATTGTTTAAGATCCCAATCATAATAAGAATACTTCAAATTATAATAGTAGTTACCTAAATATGACACTTCTACATTTTCGAGATCAGACTCACTTGGTACACCGATGGTAATTTCACGACGAGGATCACCTATCTCATATTCATCATATAAATTTTTGGTAGGATGATTGAACCCCCACCCGCTTCTGCCTCCTAAACTGCTCAGACGAGGACGAACCAATATTGTGGTGAATGTACCGCGTGTGAACCCGAACCCTTCTCCATAGTCACTCGTACCCTCAGCCATATATTGTATTTCAAATACAGATTCTACACCATTTTCACCAGCAAGAGTGAAGTTGTCTAAATATCTGTTGCATAGAGAATATTGTTTTTGATTTTCCTCCTCCATGAATAATTTGCCATATTTATAAGCATTTGCATAATCATGCATGCATAGGTACGTTTTCATAAGCATTGCAATCGCTGCACCACGAGTAGCACGCCCAAGATCAGCATCAGCATAGGCTGACTTCTCCCAAAGGAGATCTTTAGCTTTAGCAAGATCAATTATAATGTGATTATATACATCTTCCTTTGAAGCGCGAGGTTGTTGCCATTTTTCTGAACTATCTATCACAAAGTCAACCAATGGTACGCCTCCATATATTCTTACAAGACGAAAATAATATAATGCACGCAAGAAATAAGCTTCGCCTATAAGACAATCTTTGCGGGCTTCTGTCATATCCTCATCAGGATCAACATTAGGTATCTCCTTAATTGCAAGATTACAACGGGCTATGCCTTGATATTGCCCACGATAGAAATCGAGCAACAATTCATTATTGGCATTCACCTTAAAGTTCTCGATATCATAATATGGCTGTCCGTCAGCAACATTTTGTCCACCTTTGAGTGCATCATCAGATGCTATATCTCCGATAAACCATTCCGAACAATATGTTTTATTATATTCCCATGCAAGAGGGGTATAAGCTGCATTCACACATTGGATAGCTGCCTTTCCGCCTGTAAAGAAGTCGGGTAATTCTGTTTTGCCTGGCGATGGCTCTTTAAGCCACCCATTACAGGAAGAAAACGACATAAGCAAGCCAAAAGCAAAAGCTACTATATATATATTTTTTTGAAATTTCATCGTTAATGAGTTTTATTAGTAAGTAATATTGACACCAAAGATATAAGTACGCGATTGAGGATAGTTTCCATAGTCTATGCCACCGCCAACTTCTGGATCATAACCATTATATTTAGTAATGGTAAAGAGGTTGCTACCTTGAAGATAGAATCGGCAATTTTGCAAGAATGCTTTTTTTGAAATTGCAGCAGGAAGAGTATAACCGATTTGCAGATTTTTCAACCTGAAATACGCCCCGCTCTCAAGAAAACGGCTTGACGCATAGTAATTGATTGAGTTTTTGGGGTTTGGAATTGTTCCATCAGGATTATTTGTAGTCCATGCATCAACCATTATAGGGGAAAGAACAGATGTTGTACCTGTGCTCTCTAAACGATGGCGTACTTGATTGTAAATTTTATTTCCACCTACTCCTTGGAAAAATAATTGGAGATCAAATCCCTTATAGCCGGCACCAATATTTATACCATAATTAATGGTAGGAATACTTGAACCTAAATCCACACGGTCTTTATCATCGATTTTACCATCGCCACTAACATCACGATATTTAGCATCTCCGGCATGGAAAGGGATGTCATTGGCAGTATATCCATGAAGATATTCAAGTGCTTCTTCGTCTGTGCGGAACATTCCGTCGTATTGATATCCCCAGAAATAATATAATGGATATCCTTCATTCACAACTGTAATATTAGAATAGCCGCCATACACTGGTGATCCACCATTAAGACCGGTCATTTTATTTTTGATAAATGATATGTTTCCACCAACGGAGTAACTTAAATCACCTATATTATTACGATAATCCAAAGTTAATTCAACACCTTTGTTGCTCACTGTTCCAACGTTGCTCATACCTGCATAACGGTTACCCACATGAGCCGGAGCAGTGACTCCAATTAGCATGTCATTGGTGTTGCGTATAAATAAATCCACCGACCCGGTGAGTCTTGATCCCCATAATCCGAAATCTACGCCTAAACTCCATTGTTCGGTATTCTCCCAGTGACCACCATTATTTATCCATGTAAGTACAGTGGCACCATTGGCAAGTTGTTGATCTTTACCAAATACATAATCGACAAATGATGGACCTTGATTAAACATGTTTAGGATAAACGCATTGTCATTGATCTTATCGTTACCTACCTTACCCCAACCTACACGAAGCTTCAACATGTCGAGGGTAGTAATATCTTTCATGAAAGATTCTTCGCTGATTCTCCAAGCAAGAGCAGTAGATGGGAAATAACCCCATGGCTTTTCAGCAAATTTGCTACTACCGTCAGCACGGAAATTGACAGTCAGCATATAACGGTTTTTGAAACTGTAATATAAACGCCCTAAAAATGAGAATCTACGACTACGACCCACAGTGTCTCCTGGGCGACCAAAATCATCGGTCACTTGCGATAAGTACCAATTACGTTCTTCTGGATTAAGAATTGACGAACCCGAGTTACCTATACCATAAGTGTTATATTCCTCAATAGTTTGTCCTGCCATAACCGAAAAATCATGATCATTGATAGAATTGGTGTAAGTAGCAATATTATCTACATTCCAATTATAATAGCGGAAAATATCTGATGATAAGAAATTTTTGTCCGATTTATCGTAAGCTGATACCTCATATTTATCTTTAAATAGCTTGGCTGTAGTTATGTTATAATCAAAACTATAGCTTGAGCGCAAAGTAAGATTTTTAATAGGAGTCAATTCTGCATAGACAATGCCTACAAATCGTTCGCTACGGTTAGAAGGATGCGAATATTCAACCATACTATATGGATTGGTTACATTCTTAAAATTAGAACCTGCACTTATCCCTCCACTTAAATCTTTACCATTTTTATTCACTGAACCTTGGGGGTATCTTACAGGATCCCACGGAGCCATTGCTAATGCTGCTGATAATATTGATGCACCTGCCGATTCACTATTATTGAGCGATGAACGAGAAGTAGAACTCATAAATGATATATTTTCTCCAATCTTCAACCAGTCAGTTACTTTATGTGAAGTGTTTAATCGCACCGTCAAACGCTGATAATTACTACCCATAATAGTACCATCCTGAGAATACCAACTGCCTGACATGGAGTAAGTTGTTTTTTCGCTACCACCATCAAATGCTAAGTGGTAATTTTGAATCATTGCATCGCGAAATACTTCATCTTGCCAATCGGTATCAATTTTAGAATAATCCAAACCATTGGGATTTTTCTCTGCATCATATATGGTAGGGTGATAGATTGATGAATTTATTCCTTGATATATTCCCAACCATTTATTAAATCCTTGTTCTTCATATACCTTACGCGAAGATTTATTGCCATTGATAGCCACATAAGTATCAGCAAATTGCTTTGCATTCATTACATCGAGTTTACGGTATCGTTGTTGCAAACCGATATATGCATCTAATGTAATGTTTGTTTTTTTATTTACTTTACCTCCACGAGTGGTAACAATGATTACACCGTTTGCTCCACGCGAACCATAAATAGCTGTTGCTGAGGCATCTTTCAGCACCTCTGTGTGCTCTATGTCATTGGGTGACAAAAACGAGATATCTTCTACAATCACTCCATCTACTACATATATAGGTGATGCTCCATTAATAGTCCCTACACCACGTATTCTCACCTCGGGTGCGGCGCCCGGCTGACCGGTATTAGAGTTTACTGACACTCCGGCTGCTTGTCCTTGCAAAGCATTGGCGAGACTGGCGGCAGGCGTTTTCTGCAATTTATCGGATGATATAGTTGAGACAGCACCCGTTAAATCACTTTTTTTCATGGTTCCATAACCTATTGCCACAACTTCATCGAGCATGTGGCTCTCGGCTGTGAGTTGCACATTTAATTGTTGTGATTCGTTTATTACTTTTTCAATAGGTTTACATCCTATATATGAAAAAACTAAAGTTTTTCCCATAGGCACATTGATAATGTAATTGCCATCAATATCTGTTGTAACCGATAGAGATGGATTACCTTTTACAAGCACAGGAGCACCTACAAGAGGCTCTCCATCTTCAGCCTGCGTTACTGTTCCTTGAACTTTTAGATTTTGCGCAATACCTATTGACGCAAATAACAAAAAGCATAAGCATAATATCTTTTTATTCATAAAATATTGGGGTTTGGTATTAAATCATTTTTGTTAATAATTTTATTCTATATTTAAGATTTTTGTGACTTGCTTTATATTATGGCGAAATCACATTGCAAAACTAAACATATATTACATATAATGAATAAAAATATATTCATAAAAAACTCAACATACCTTATATATTCATACTACAAAAACTAAACATATATCTATAAATTCACTGTTTATCAGTAATTTACATAAAATATGTTGTACAACATAAGCGAACCAACACATCAACAATATTATTTTTTATATATTTGACTAAATTATTAATATAATTCATTTGTTAAAAAACACATTCTTATTTAAACAAGCAATAAGTAATGACAAAAGATATATTTAATCATTCATTTCGATATTTTAAGATATTCATAGTGATGATAATTGCTATATCTTCATATTTAGAAATGCAAGCTTCATATCCATTGGTAAGAAATTTCAGTAGATCGCTTTATAATGCTGGCACTCAAAATTGGGCGGCTGCACAGGATAGTTTGGGGAGAATGTATTTCGGCAACGATAAAGGATTATTATCTTTTGATAGTAAATCATGGGAACAACACTATAATTCCAACCACACAACTGTGCGTTCGATAAACATTGACAACAGGAATGGTCGTATATACGTTGGTGGTTCATCGGAATTTGGATATTTTCAGAACAATAATATAAATGGCGACCTCGACTATTATAGTTTAATTCCTACCCTAAAAGATGATAATATACATTTGACCGAAATCTGGAATATTTTCAAAAAAGATAATGATTATTGGTTTCAAAGCGACTACGATCTATTATGTTATGACGGCAATGTAACTTCTACGATTCATTTCGATGATAAAATAACTACATCAGCCTTAATCGACAATAAAATATATGTGGCATCTATTAACAAGGGGATAAATATGCTTTCCGGTAATAAATTCATACCAATAAACGGAAACGAATTTATAATAGGGAAAAAAGTTGTTGCAATATTAAATAGTTTCTTACCATTCGATCAATTATTGATAGTTACATCTTTAGATGGTGTATATAGTTATAACGGAAACTCAATAAAACCGTTAAAATTGGATATTGATCCCTTTCTCCGAGAAAATCAAGTATTTACTGCCACCATTAGCAATAACAATTTAATATTCGGAACAGTGAATTTAGGAATAGTAATAAAAGACTGTCATACCAATGAGAGCACTTTCCTCAACACTTTAAGCGGCATGCAAAATAACACCGTTTTGAATATATATATAGATAAACTTAAAAATATATGGTTGGGCTTAGACAATGGAATTGATTATGTACTGCATAACTCTCCAATATCCAACGTATTAGGCAATCCTACAATATATGGAGCAGGATATGCATCATTGCTCATAGACAAAACTCTATTTATGGGTACTAACCATGGTCTATATTCTACTGTATATCCATTGGAGTCTAACAAAAAACCCACCGAAATGGAATCAATCATAAAGGGACAAGTGTGGAGTATTGATACAATTGGTAAAAGCCTTTTTGCATGTTGCGATGCCGGATTATATCAAAACTTAAATGGACAATGGTCGCAGATAAAATCTATTCCCGGCACATGGTCTGTAACTAAGCTGAAAAAGCATCCGGGGTATGCGCTTGCATTTACCTATAACAGTTTCTACCTTATCCAAAACAAAAACGGTGTATGGAGTTTAGCAAATAAAATAAATGGATTTAATGAAGCCGGGAGCAATGTAATAGAAGATAAATGGGGTAATATATGGATAGGACATTGGATGAAGGGTGTATATAAGCTTATATTGAACGAAAATTTATCAGAATTCACCATTGACAAGTTATTCAACAAAGCAACAGGACTTCCTGCCGATTATAATAACATTCCTAACATTGTGAACAATGAGTTTATAATATCTTCACCCGGAGGGTTTTTCAAATACGTTGCCGAAAGTGATTCATTTATAAGTGATGCTAAATTAGACAATCTTTTCAAAAATAATCCAAGTGCAAAAATATATCAACCCACAAACAATGATATATGGAATATTTCTTATAATCTATTGCAGGTAGCATATCGGAATAACAGAGGTGGATATGATGTCGATTCATTAAGCTTCAAGCCACTTTCTAATAAAATAATTGCCGGTTTCAACGACTTGAATTTCATTAACGACCAATCAATTATTATTTCAAACCAAGATGGTTTTTACGAAATAAAATTAAAAGACAACAAAGAATATGTGAAGGAAAAACACAATATTATAATTAAAATATTTTCAACGGTTGAAAATGATTCTTTGATTTTCAATACCACGAAAGAGAAATACGATACATGCATAAATATACCGTATAAACATAATTCATTGCGTTTTATCTACACTATGCCCGAATATCGGGCTGAAAATGCGGTGCTGTACAGTTGTTTACTTGAGAAATATGATGAAGAATGGAGTTCTTTATCACGCATCAACACCAAAGAATACACACGATTGGCAGAAGGAAACTATATATTACGAATAAAGGCTATTGATACATACGATGGTGAGAACATTGAATATTCTTTAAAAATTACAATTCTACCTCCTTGGTATAGAAGTATTTGGGCTTATTGCGTATATTTTATCATGTTTATAATCCTATTAGTATTTACCATAAAATACATAAAAAAATCATACCAAGATGCCACACGCGCAATACTGCAACGCAAAGAAAAGGAATTAGAAGAAATAAAGCATAAAGCAGAAGAAGAGACCATACGCAAAAATTATGAAATAGCTCACCTCAAGAACGAACAATTGGAGCATGACATCAAGAGCAAATCAGAAGAGCTATCAAATATAACCATGAATATGATTCGTAAAAATGAAATATTAATGGATATTTCCGCTATGATTTCCAAATTACAGGAAAGCGAAAATGATGGTAGTTTAAGTATTTCGGCAAACAAACAACTCAATAAAATTCAAAATATAACAAAAGAGAGCATAAGTCACGACGACGATTGGCGCAATTTTATCCGTAACTTTGATATTGTTTATGAAAATTACATGAATCGCTTGCTTGAACAGTATCCACAGCTGAATTTGGGAGATCAGAGGCTATGTGCTTATCTTAAAATGGGGCTATGTTCAAAAGATATTGCACCACTTATGAATATTTCATTCCGAAGCGTGGAAATGGCTCGGTACAGATTACGCAAAAAGATGGAATTGAGTAGAGATACAAATCTCGCCGAATATCTCCAGAAATTATAATTATTTCAACGCCCAATTGCAATAAGCTCCATCGATTCACAGCTTTAAAAGGATAAAAACATATTTTTGCCATTAACTTTTCATTATCTTTGCAAAATAAACTTTATAATTTTGGATATGAGTACAATGACAGAAAGGAAACCATATACATTCGACCGTGTAATGAGAATAATATTCACGGTGATAATTATAGCAGGAGTATTATTCATAATTAATTATCTTAAAGGTGTTTTATTGCCCTTTATCGTGGCATGTTTATTGGCATATCTCATACAGCCATTGGTAACCTATAATCGCAAACTATTGCATTTGAAAGGCAACTTAATAGCTATCATAGTCACTCTTATCGAGATTACTCTATTTGTGGGCATAGGATTATATTTTTTCATTCCATATATTATCACCGAAATAGAACAAATGATAGCGTTGTTTCAGCGTTATACACAAGAACAGCTTGATATTCCATATATACCGGATGCCGTACATGATTTTGTGATAAAATATCTTGATTTCGAGAAATTAAAAGGATTATTATCTCAAGACCAATGGGCAACTATTATCGAGGAGGTAGTGGGTGATACGTGGATTGTTCTCGATGGGGGTATTCGTGTGATTCTGACTATTGTCAGCTGGTTGGTAGTTTTTTTATATTTGATATTTATCCTTATCGACTACGACAGGGTGATGAATGGATTTAAGAATGCCGTACCTCAAAAATATCAAAAGGGAACATTTAAGGTTTTTAGAGATATTCAAAATAGTATGAACCATTATTTCAGAGGGCAGGCACTCATTTCATTTATAGTAGGAATACTGTTCAGTATCGGATTTCTTATCATTGGGCTACCAATGGCAGTAGTATTCGGATTATTTATCGGGATTCTCAATATGGTTCCATATTTGCAATTGATTTCGATTCCTTTTGCAGCGGTTCTATGCTTGGTATATAGCGTGAGTACAGGGGAGAACTTCTGGATTATGTTTGGTGAAACTATAGCAGTATATTGCATTGTTCAAGCCATTCAAGATATGTATCTCACTCCGAAAATCATGGGTAAATATATGGGGTTAAATCCTGCTATTATATTTTTGTCACTTTCGATATGGGGTACACTATTAGGGTTTATAGGTCTAATAATTGCTCTACCTCTTACTACTCTTCTTATTTCATATTACGATGAATATATCGTGCATAATCCCCGAAATATCAGTAGCAAAGATAGTAAACCATGTAAAGAAAAATCATTAGAATAAATTTATGAGAATACTTTCTATTGTAGCTCTGCTATTGTCGTTATCGCTATCATCTTGGGCTCAATCATCGCACACAATTACCGGGCGAGTAATCTCAAAAACCGAACGAACCCCCATAGAATATGTTAATGTAGCTCTTGTAGGAACTCCTCGCGCTGTAGTATGTGATAGCACGGGATATTTTAGTTTTCCGGATGTAACTCCCGGAACTTACACATTGCATGCGGCATCTATGGGATATAAGGATAATATCACACCTCAATATTTCGTCACTACTCGCGACATCGATATTATTATCGAAATGGAAGATAATCCGGCACTATTAAAAGAGGTAAACATCACATCCTCTCCCATACGGCGCGATGATGCCAACCCTATCGGATTACATATAATCGGGATTCAAGAAATTGAGAAAAGCCCCGGAGCAAATCGCGATATTTCTCGCATAGTGCAATCATATCCCGGTGTTTCGTTCTCCCCTGCCGGCTATCGCAATGACTTGATAGTAAGAGGTGGAGCACCATCCGAAAATAGATTTTATCTTGATGGCGTAGAGATACCTAATATCAATCATTTCAGCACAGAAGGGGCTTCGGGTGGACCTGTGGGGATAATAAATGCAGATTTAATACGGGAAGTGAAATTTTTCACCGGCACCGTACCTGCCGAACGTGGAAATGCCCTGAGTTCTGTACTTGATTTCAAACTTCAAGAAGGGAATATGAATGGTTACACTCTGAAAGCCACACTCGGTACATCGGAATTTTCGCTCACATCCACCGGGCATATAGGGGATAAAACCTCTTATCTCGTTTCAATGCGACAATCTTATCTGCAATTACTTTTCAAGATGATTAAATTGCCATTCCTTCCCACATTTACCGACGGACAGTTTAAGATAAAAACACGCTTTAATCCAAGAAACGAATTAACTCTAATGGGGCTTGTGGGTATCGACAACATGAAGCTAAATACTTCGCTCGACGATGAAAAATCAGAATATATATTAAGCTATCTTCCTCTTATCAAACAGCAAACTTTCACCTTAGGCGCAGTATATAAGCACTATGCCGGCATTAACCAGCAAACAGTGGTGTTGAGTCACAGCTATATGAATAATGACAACCTGAAATACACCGGCAACGATGATTCCATGCCCGAGAATTTACGGTTGAGGCTTAAATCCACCGAACAGGAATCAAAGTTTAGATTTGAGAATCTCACCATGTTAGAACAATGGAAAATAAATGTCGGCACAAACATTGAATATGCTCAATATCTTAATGATACATATCAAAAACTATTTATTGCAGGCACACCATCGACAGATCGTTATCACACTTTTCTCGGTACAATGAAATGGGGTGTATTTGCCACAGCGCATTTCGCTACTCCCGACGACCGTTTTAACGCCACTCTTGGACTGAGAAGCGACGGATGTGGCTACTCTTCTAAAATGAGTAACATGCTGAAACAGCTATCACCCCGCGCTTCACTATCCTACAAAATAGGACATGGCATTTCAATAAGTGCCAATGGCGGATTATTTTACCAACTGCCACCATACACAGCCTTAGGATATAAGGATTATCAAGGGAAATATGTGAATGAAAATCTTGAATATATGCGTGTGATTCAAACTTCTGCCGGCTTAAATTGGTCGAAAGGGGCTTCATTGGAGTTATCAATGGAAGGATTTTATAAAAACTACGACAATATTCCTCTTTGCATCGAAGAAAATATTCCATTGAGTTGTAAAGGTGATGATTATGGAGTGATAGGCAATGAACCATTGGTATCATCTGCTCAAGGAAGGGCGTATGGAATAGAGTTTCTTGCACGCTGGTTTATTGCCTCAAAACTGAATCTATCCTCATCGCTCACAATATTCAAAAGCGAATACCGCAATAACTCCACATCTGAATATATACCTTCGGCATGGGACAACAGATTTATATTCAACATTAGTGGCACATATAATTTTCCACACAATTGGAGCGTTGGAGCACGATTTAAATTTATCGGTGGCGCACCCTATACTCCCTACGATGAAGATAAATCATCGCTCGTCACAGCTTGGAATGCCAAAGGACAACCCTACTTCGATTATTCTCGCTTCAACTCCGAAAGATTACCATCATACGGGCAATTGGACTTACGCATCGATAAAACGTTCTACGTGAAACGCTGCATGCTTGGATTTTACATTGATTTGCAGAACGTTACCATAAGCAAATTCAACCGTCCCGATGTATTAATGAGTACAGGAGTAATTGAGAATCCCTCGGCTCCAATCGACCAGCAACGCTACACCATGAAGTATATAAAACAGAGTAGCGGCACACTCATTCCGGGTATAGGAATCACATTTGAATATTAAAACTATCCGATAAACAGAGAAAGGAGCATTCACCGCATGATGAACGCTCCTTTCTCTATTTATTATGTAGGGGGGAATGGTTATTTCTTAATGAATTTCACCATTTCCACTTTTCCATCATTCACAATACGTGCAATATACAAGCCCTGTTGCAATGAAGACACTTCTATTGATGTCACACCATTTGCTTTAGCAAGCATACTTCCTGACAACGAAAGAATTTTCACATCACACAATTCGGTAAAGTTCAATACTTCAGTTGCAGGGTTAGGATAAACAGTAACTTTATTCGTATTGCCGATTACTGATTCCACTCCAGATGTATTTTTCCACAATTCTACAATAAATGACGACATTGCAGGAGATTCTGAAGAAGCTGATACAAAATATTTATCTTGAGCTGCCATCGAATATGTTACATTTGTAGCTTTGGCGATGCTCAATGAAGCACCTGTTTTGGGATCTACTTCAATTCTTATGGAATTGTCAATCACATGCCCTGCTTTGGTTGCTGCATATCCTGAAATCAAGAATGCACCATCACAATAAGTTGCAGCAGTAAATATCTCTTCTTTATCAGTTTTCGCACCTTCATCATAGCCTGAAGTATATGTCCATTTAACGCTCAAATCATTAGGATTCAATGCCACAGCATAAATATCGTCAGAAGATGTAGCTTTTACATTGTTGTCAAATGGAAGGCTACCAAGATAAGTTCCTGCTATAAGTAGATTGCCGTTAGCAACCTTCATATAAAGCATCTTATCTATATCAAGTGTTTCATCTGTAACATATTCCCATTTTTCAAGTTTATTCAATGTACTTGTTGCAAGATCCAATTTAGCAACTACGTGTCCGAGTGCTGTCACACCTTCATCTGTAAATGTAAAATGATAGATTTCCGGTAGTATTAAATGCCGAATAGTTCTCTTCACCAAGTGCCACGAAGCCTACATACATTTCAGTTCCATTTGTGGTAAATGTGAAATTACGTACTTCCTGTTGTTTCGCATCGCCACTTTTTGGATGAACCTCAAATGCAGCATTTTTAATAGCTAAATCATTATCAAGCGCAAATACCGCGCCTGCACGAAGGTCTAAAAACATAAACCCATATACATCCATGTAGCCTCCGCTATACTTTGTTCCGGAAGTAGATGTTATTTCACCTGTGTACACAGCTGAAGCATATACTGTACCATTAGCCACTTCGAGTTTGCCAATGCGGAAATACAAATCGCCATCAGCAGGGAAATACATTCCTGTTGCTACCAAGGCTGGTATTTGCTCAGGAATTATTGTGCTCACTTTTTGAACCACTCCGGCAGCATTGTAATGAGCAATAAACGATACATTCTGCCCTGTGGTGAATGCACCCTCCATTTTCATACCCTCTTTTGTGATAGAAACTCCATCAGTACCATTAAATACGACCTCATCAGCCATCGTACCGGCTACATACACACCACCATTTCCATCTTCGGCTATAGTAGTTACTGTGGCTGCTCCCTGAATCGCTACCGACCACATCGGAATGAGATCACTGTCGTATTTAGCCACAAATGAGCTTACAGAAATCGGTTCAAGTTGAGTTTTGATTGTAAATGCTTTATCAAATACTCCGGCCACAAAACTTTCATTATTGGCGTTAATAGCAGTTGCACCAGTATATATAGCTTTATCAGTAGCGATAACATCACCATAGCTTACGGACTTTACAACTTCGATTGGAGACTGAGCAAATGTCATAGGGAAAGTCCCTACGATCATTGAAATAAAAAGTAAAATTTTCTTCATAAATAATTGTATTATATATTGGTTAAAAGTGTGTAAAGATACTTATTCACAAAACAAATCCTTGTTTAAAAATACATAAATATCTATATACTAACATAATCACTTACGTCGCTGCCATGTATAATTTGTGATACGGCGTCCATGCCCCATTAAGCGGTATCTTAGATTTATGATTGGTTTCATCATCATAAAAAAGGGTACGGAAAGGCACAAATTCGGAGCTTGAAGATGTTTTGAGCTTTTACGATACATCACAATCGCGATTACATAAGGTAATACAATACATAAGGATGCACTACTCAGATTAAACCAATTATGAGGATCGATAAGAGCTATACTGATGCTTAGCATTAACGTGAGCCATAATATTAGCATAAAGAATTTTGCCATTCCAAATGACCTGGTATGCAAATACCGAGCTGTGAATCCGTATCTCAACTTTAATTCTTGCCATGATTGGCTTATATCGCTATAATAGCTCACCATTTGGCTTTCGGGCGACAATTCCACCTTAGTGTTGGTGGCTGTAACTACACTGTTTACAAATATATCATCGTCACCATAATGCAGATTCAATGATTTTGAAAAACCTTTGTGTTCAAAAAATAGACTTTTTCGATATGCCAAGTTATTACCCGTTCCACGATATGCTTTATTGCGTATGGCATAGGATAAATATTGCACATCACCACTCACCTGATCAAAGATTCTATAAAATTTGCCATATCCGTTATCTCGTTGATAATCATTATGCGAATAGCCTATTACCAAATCGGTGTTATCTGTGAAATTGCGCATCATATTTCGCAACCAACCATTGCTCTGTGGAGCGCAATTGGCTGCCGTATTCAATATAATATCGTATTTCGCTGCTTTCACGCCCAAGGTGAGCGATAACTTCTTGCTTGACAGGTTGCATGTATCTGTTGGTACATAAGTCTGATACAAGTTGGGATATTCCAATTCCATTTTAGCCAAAATATCTTTGGAATAGTCGGTTGTGCCATCATTCACCACAATAACTTCATATTGCGGATAATCCTGTTGCAATAAAAGAGGGAGATTGCGCTCAATATTGTCAGCATCATTGCTTGCATACACAATAACACTCACCGGAGCCAACGAATCGACATAATCAATCTTTCCCTCGGCTTCTTTTTTACAAAATCTCGGTATAGCACCATATCGTAATAAAATCATTGACACCACAATAATACTACATAGCAATGAAGCCCCTGCAATATAGACCGCTATTATTGAGATGTCAAAATTAAGATACATATTCTACCGAAGTATTTTAGGTGCAAATTTACGCACCAATCATATATTATACATCAAAAAGAGGATAAAAAATATCGTTTCCATATTCCTATCCTCTTATTTCAGACTTTATGCTATACGTTGAAGCGGAAGTGCATTATATCGCCATCTTGCACCACATATTCCTTACCCTCAACACTCATTTTACCTGCTTCTTTACATGCAGCTTCACCTCCGAGAGTAATAAAATCTTCATATTTTATTACCTCAGCACGAATAAATCCTTTTTCGAAGTCAGTATGTATAACACCAGCACATTGTGGTGCTTTACTCCCTTTAAGGAATGTCCATGCGCGTACTTCCTGTACACCGGCAGTAATATATGTTTGTAGATTGAGTAAGTGATATGCCTGACGAATCAAACGTGATACACCCGATTCTTCGAGTCCTATTTCATTAAGAAACATTTGTCGCTCCTCGTATGTGTCGAATTCTGCAATTTCCGATTCGGTTTTTGCTGCTACAATAAGTATCTCAGCATTCTCCTCCTTCACAGCTTCCTTCACCATCTCTACATACTTATTCCCGTTTACAGCCGATGCATCATCGACATTGCACACATACATCACCGGTTTATTTGTGAGAAGAAACAATTCGCGTGCAAATTTTTGCTCATCCTTGCTGTCGAATGTCACCGTGCGAGCCGCTTTTCCTTGCTCCAAGGCTTCTTTGAATTGGCGCAATACTTCATATTGAAATTTAGCATTCTTATCACCCCCAGTTTGAGCTTGCTTCTGCACACGGCTTATGCGTCCTTCGATCGTTTCGAGATCCTTTAATTGAAGCTCGTAATCTATAATTTCCTTGTCGCGCAATGGATTCACCGTACCATCCACATGAGTTATATTGTCATCATCAAAACAACGCAACACATGAAGAATAGCATCTGTTTCCCTTATATTCGCCAAGAATTTATTACCTAATCCCTCACCTTTCGATGCACCTTTCACCAAGCCGGCTATATCCACAATTTCAACCGTTGTAGGTACAATGCGATTGGGATTTATAATTTCGGCAAGTTTATTAAGCCTTTCATCGGGCACAGTGATTACTCCCACATTGGGCTCAATTGTGCAGAATGGAAAATTAGCCGATTGTGCCTTAGCATTCGACAAACAGTTGAAAAGAGTCGATTTCCCTACATTTGGGAGTCCTACGATACCACATTGAAGTGCCATGAAATATCTATGTATTTATCTTATTATTATTCCGTTAATATTATCAAAGGCACTCACATGATTGTGTGAATGCCTTTAATAATAAATTTATGCTATTACTTTTCCTCGTTGTATGGGAGAAGCCGAAGCATTGTTAGTTTTCGCTTTTTGCAATTGGAGTGACATTCATAAACGAACGTCCGTTTTTGCCGGTAGTGAATACTACAGTACCATCTACCAAAGCATAAAGAGTGTGATCTTTGCCTAAACCTACATTAGCACCTGCATGGTGCACTGTGCCACGTTGACGTTTAAGGATGTTACCAGCCTTTGCAAATTGACCACCAAAAATTTTCACACCTAATCGTTTGCTTTCCGATTCACGGCCGTTCTTAGAACTACCTACACCTTTTTTATGTGCCATTTCTTCTTAAAACTTTTTTGGGGTTATGCAATTACGTCTTTTATCACTACTTCAGTGAAGCATTGGCGGTGGCCATTGCGTTTACGGTATCCTTTTCTTCTTTTCTTCTTGAAAACGATAATCCTTTCACCTTTCACGAGGGGACGTTTCACCTCGCATACTACTTTTGCGCCTTCAACGGTAGGAGCACCAACCTTTACGGTACCGTCGGCATCAATGAGAAGCACTTTGTCGAAGTCAACTGCGTCGCCTTCTTTTGCTTCGTCGCCGAGATAGTGAACATACAAGTACTTGCCTGCTTCGGCTTTGAATTGTTGTCCCTGAATTTCTACGATTGCGTACATCTGTTTTTTTATTTTTACAGGTTAGTCCGTGAGGCGGATATGCATTTAAGCATCTCTCTTTGTGTAGCCTATGCGGAATGAGTGCACAAAATTACTACATATTTCCTATTTCACAAAATATACCACAAAAAAATCACTTTAAAAATCACAATCGATCGTATAGCCTCAAGTTTTAACATATTCCGACGGACTTAAAAGAGAATAAAAAGCATTTATTAAAACCCCACGCATAAATAATACATAATTAATATATATTTCTATAAAAATTATAACGAGTGCATTCATTCCGGAAGTTATTCCTATTTTTGCGCATAATAATACTGTTTTTATCAAAATATGAATTTTATTACCTCAGAAAATATATTACTTACCGGTTCGATTCTGCTTTTTGCGAGTATTCTCGTAGGGAAAACGGGATATAAATTTGGTGTACCCGCACTTTTGCTATTCCTTATGGTAGGAATGTTTTTTGGAAGCGATGGGCTTGGGATACAATTTAGCAATGTTGATCAGGCTCAGTTTATTAGCATGGTAGCACTTAGCATTATTTTATTTTCGGGAGGAATGGATACGAAATACTCCGATATAAAGCCCATTCTCGCCCCAGGAATAGTATTATCTACTGCTGGAGTACTTCTTACAGCCCTTATCACAGGTTTATTCGTATGGTACGTATCGGGATTCAGCTGGACAAACATTCACTTTGCATTCATCCCCTCATTACTATTAGCAGCCACAATGTCATCGACCGATTCGGCTTCGGTGTTTGCAATTCTGCGCTCTCAAAAAATGAATCTTAAAAACAATATGCGTCCTATGCTTGAGCTGGAAAGCGGAAGTAATGACCCTATGGCGTATATGCTGACCATCGTTCTAATTCAAATCCTAAACACAAATGGGATGAATTTTGGCAGCATATTAGGCTCTTTTGCCACCCAATTTGCAGTAGGGGCGTTGGTGGGATACATCATAGGATATATTGCAGTGCGAACAATCAATAAGTTGAACATCGACAATCAATCATTATACCCTATATTTCTTCTGGCATTCATATTCTTTATTTTTTCGATTACAGATATATTGGGGGGCAACGGCTATCTGGCTGTATATATATCAGGAATGATAATAGGAAACAGCAAAATAGCTCACCGCAAAGAGATTGCCACATTTATGGATGGGCTCACATGGCTATTCCAGATAATAATGTTCTTAGTTCTTGGTCTTTTAGTTAACCCACACGAAATGCTTAGTGTTGCAGGTGTAGCATTATTGATTGCAGTGTTTGTGATTCTCATTGGTAGACCTATTAGTGTATTTTTATGCTTGCTTCCATTCCGCAGGATAAATATGAGATCAAAGCTATTCGTCTCATGGGTGGGGCTACGCGGAGCAGTACCTATTATTTTCGCCACCTACCCTGTGGTTGCCGGCGTCGAAGGCTCAAATATGATTTTCAATATAGTATTTTTCATAACCATTGTGTCGTTAATCGTGCAAGGCACTACTATACCTGCAGTAGCTCGATTCTTGAAACTCTCGTTGCCATTCCAAAAAGAGGGAAATGATTTCGGTGTAGAGCTTCCCGATGAAATAGACTCCAAGCTCCACGACATCACCATTACCGATGATATGCTCGAAGAAGCCGACACCCTGAAGGATATGAAAATACCTAAAGGAACATTAGTTATGATCGTAAAACGTGAGGATAAATTTTTGATACCTAACGGATCGCTTAAATTAGTTAGTGGCGATAAACTTTTGTTGATTTCCGAGAACAAGGATTAAAAACAAATTTGGTTTATAATATAATGGCATTGGATATATTTAACACCATTTATGTGCAATATAGGTAGGTAGAATATTATCTTTGTGGCGATAAAATATTTTTATTAACCCAGTGGAAAAATTTGGCTGCTTGCAACCACGATAAAAAATGCTAAAAACTGCGAACTACAATTCCCAAGTAATTCATAGTTATTGCTTAGCATTTTTTCCACCCTAAAAAATTGGAAAAAATGAATTATCTATTCACATCCGAATCAGTTTCAGAAGGGCATCCCGATAAGGTTGCCGATCAAATCAGCGATGCGCTGCTCGACCAATTCATGGCTTTCGACCCTGAATCGAAAGTTGCGTGCGAAACCCTCGTCACCACCGGTCAAGTAATCGTGGCAGGCGAAGTAAAATCAAAAGCGTATATCGACCTTATGGATGTTACGCGCAACGTGATAAACCGTATTGGCTATAACAAAAGCGAATACAAGTTTGATGCCGATTCTTGCGGAGTACTCTCTGCCCTGCATGAACAGAGTGCTGACATCAACCGTGGAGTAGAACGCATAGACGAAGAGGAACAAGGAGCCGGAGATCAAGGAATGATGTTTGGCTATGCCTGCAACGAAACCGAAAACTTCATGCCGTTATCTCTCGATCTTTCACATCAATTGCTCCAAGCTCTTGCCGATATTCGTCGCGAAGGAAAGGTGATGACCTACCTTCGTCCTGACTCAAAAAGCCAAGTGACGATAGAATACAATGAAGATAACAAACCTGTGCGCATCCACACAATCGTAGTGAGCACACAACATGACGAATTTATATTACCATCCGACGGATCACAGGAAGCACAACTTGCAGCCGATGCCGAAATGCTCACCAAAATACATGATGATGTTCGCGATATATTAATTCCTCGTGTTAAAGCTACATTATCACAAGAGCTACAGGACATGTTTGACGACAAACTGATACTTCATGTAAATCCAACCGGGAAATTTGTTATCGGAGGACCTCATGGAGACACCGGACTTACCGGTCGCAAAATAATCGTCGATACCTACGGAGGAAAAGGAGCACACGGAGGTGGAGCTTTTTCGGGCAAAGACCCCTCTAAAGTAGACCGTTCTGCTGCTTATGCTGCTCGCCACATTGCCAAAAATGCTATTGCAGCAGGTATTGCCGATGAAATTTTAGTGCAAGTAGCCTATGCAATTGGTGTAGCACGCCCGGTGAGTGTGTGTGTAAATACATACGGCACTAAAAAAGTAAAACAGAGTGACGCAGAAATAGCAGCAATATTAAGCGACATTTTCGATCTTCGCCCCAAAGCGATAGAACGCAGGCTAAAATTGCGCAACCCTATTTACGAAGAAACAGCTGCCTACGGACATGTGGGACGTATGCCGCAAACCATCACAAAGCATTTTTCTTCAAAATACGAAGGAGAGAAAGAGATGGAAGTGGAACTATTCACATGGGAAAAACTTGATTATGTTCCAACGCTCAAAGCAGCGTTCGGTTTATAACATCCAATAAACATCTTGAGAGGAGTGCATAACGATTTATGCGCTCCTCTTTTTTGCTCCTATGTACCAATATTTTCTCACTATTTTCTTCAAAAAAAAAGACTCCTTCAAAAAAAACAAGAAAAAAAATACTACAATTTTGAGTGTTATGTAAATTTTGGTATCTTTGCGTGCTTAAATAACCATGATATAGGAGTAAAAGGCACAGCTATTACACAGTAAATGATTATTTAATATTACACTGGGCAACGTTTATGCAACGAAAAAATTCATTGCATGCGAAGCACATTGAAGAATAAAAATTGAAAACTAAAAAAAGATCATATTTTAAATGGCAACATTAGAGAAAATCAGAAGTAAAGCCGCACTATTGACTATAGTGATCGGCGTAGCGCTTGTCGCCTTTATTCTCGGCGACTTCTTATCCAATGGAAGAACTCTTTTCGGGAATACAAACATGGCAGCCCAAGTAGGTAGTAAAAAAATTGACATCCAAGAGTTTCAAAAACGCTACGAAGAGGAAAGCCAAATGATGCAGCAAAACAACCAATCGGTTGATCCTGCATTGGTACAACAACAAGTGCTTAACGGCATGATTCAGGAGATTCTTCTTGACAAAGAAGTTGAAGACCTTGACATCTATGTGAGCCAAGAAGAACTTACAGAAGCGATGGTAGGTAAAAATGCCAACCCAAGAATGGTGCAATTTGCACAACAAATGGGTGCACAAACTCCTGCTCAACTCTACGACATGATTTTCAACCCTTCAAACTACGGTATTCCAGAAGAAAGTATTGCTCCTGCTCGTGCCGAATGGATGAAACGTGAAAACGAAATGGAGAAAACCCTCCAATACATGAAGTTAGCTAATCTCATCACTGGAGCTGTACAAGCAAACGACTTGGACAAAAATGCACTTTATGCAGAGAACGCTTCTACATCCAACATCATTTACGCAAAAAAAGAATACTCATCGCTCAAAGACGATGATTTCAAAGTAACTGATGCTGAAATCAACGCTCTTTACAACAAGAACAAAGAGAAATATAAATTAGACACTGATATGCGTCGCATTCACTATATAGCAGTGGATATTAAGCCATCGGCTACCGATGAAGCTGCTGCACAAAAAGTAGTTGAAGATGCCGTAGCTATTCTTAAGAGCAAACCGGGTATCGACGACATCAGAAATAATAGTGACCTTTCGATCAACCAACGTGTTGTGCGTGCAAGCGACATCAACGACCCTCAAGTTAAAGAATTTATCCTTACTTCTGAGGTTGAAGCACTAACTCCTGTTAAACATATCGGAGATACTTATTCATTGACAAAACTTATCGGCAAAAAAGTCGAAACAGATTCTGTAAAAATGAATATGGTAGGTGTAGAAGGTAATAAGACACTCCAAGATTCAGTACTCAAAATGCTTAATGCAGGTAAACCGATAGCTGATATTCAAAAAATTAAAGGTGTAACAGCTCAAATGGATATGTGGCAATCTATAATGCAAGCAGGTGCAGAATCTCAAGAAATAAAAACTAAGATTCTTGGTGCAGGCGCTGAATATTTTGCTCTAAATTCTTCGGATCAAGGTGCAATGCTTCTTCAAGTAACTGAAAAGAAAGCTCCTAAACAAATGTATGAAATAGCTGAAGTTTCTTACAAAGTATTCCCAAGTGAAACTACTATACAAAATTTGCGCGATAATCTTCAAACATACATTACGCAAAACAATACAAACAAAACATTTACTGAAAAAGCTATTCCTGCCGGATATCAAGCTGTTGAAACTGTAATAACTCCGGCATCGGCTCAGATTGATCGTATTCCTTACACTCGCAAAGCTATCCAATGGGCTTTCGGTGGCGAAGTAGGAAATGTTTCATCAATATTCGATAAAGAATCAAACAATAAGATGGTTGTAGTAGCAATCGACGAAGTTATCGAAGAAGGCTACACACCTGTTACCGACAAAGATTTGCGCACAGCTCTTACCAACGAAATTATCCGCGATAAAAAGGCTGAAAACCTTATGTCACAATACAAAGGAAAGGCAAAAGACATTGCAGGATACGCACAAGTAATGAGCACTTCGGTAGATACAACTTCGGTTACATTCGCTCAACCATATATCCCAATGATCGGAATGGAACCAGCATTGCTCGGTCGTGTTCCTGTAGCTAAAACAGGAGAATTAGTAGGTCCGGTGAAAGGTAATTTTGGAGTATATGTATTCCAAGTTACCGGCAAAAACGATCAAGCTCCAAGCCTCACACCAGCTCAAAGTGGCGACAGATTCTCAGCAATTCGCGGTGGACAAGCAGTAATGCAAAAGGCTGTAGATATTCTACGCAACTCAACTGAAGTAAAAAATGAGATGATTAAATTCTATTAATCATATCCACATAATCCTATAAAAGCGGGACTACTTGAATAAATCAGGTAGTCTCGCTTTTTTATATCCATAGTAAGCCGGTATTCACAATACATATAATTTATGTTTTAGAATTTGGTAACCCCCTTTTTTATATTTATCTTAGCAAATGAAAATATCATAGACAATCTATGGTAAATTGATAACATTAAACCAGTATATCAATGGAAAATAATCGGTATTGCGTGATTATGGGAGGGGGCGTCGGAAGCCGTTTCTGGCCTTATAGCCGCACAAATCTCCCTAAACAGTTCATTGACTTCTTCGGCACTGGCAGATCGCTCTTGCAGATGAGTTATGATAGATTAGAAGGGATTGTTCCTCCTGAGAATATAATAATAGTCACCAATGAGATATATGCTCCCTTGGTGCGTGAACAACTCCCACAGTTAAAGGACAGCCAAATACTTCTGGAACCGGATCGCCGCAACACTGCTCCATGTATTGCATGGGCGGCATATCATATTCATGCCATAAATCCTAAAGCGTCAATGATGGTTGCCCCCAGCGATCACCTCATATTGCGTGAGGATGCATTCCGTGAAAGCATTAACAAAGGATTCGATTTTGTTGAATCCAATCCGGCTCTTCTCACTCTCGGCATCAAGCCATCACGCCCAGAAACCGGATATGGATATATTCAAATTGATGAAGAATACTGTCCCGGCATCTCAAAAGTAAAAACATTTACCGAAAAACCGAATCTTGAATTAGCCAAAATATTCTTGAATAGCGGTGAGTTTTTCTGGAACTCTGGCATATTTTTATGGAGTGCAAAAAGTATTATCAGCGCATTCCGCGAGCATGCTCCCGAAATCTGTTGCCAATTTGATAAAGGAATGGATTACTTCGGAACAGCAACCGAAAACGAATTTATTCATCAGGAATTTTCATCATGCCCCAATATCTCGATTGATTTTGCTATCATGGAAAAGGCATCAAACGTATATGTCGAATGTGTGGATTTCGGATGGAACGATCTTGGCACGTGGGGATCACTATACGACAATTCGCAGAAATCTAAAGATGGCAATGTGACACAAAATTGCAGCGCACGTCTCTACGATTGCAAAAACAATATGATAGCCGGAAAAGGTGATAAATTAATTGTAATTTCTGGCTTGAGCGATTATATTGTGGCTGACACCAACGATGTGTTACTTATATGCCCAATGGCTGAAGAACAAAAAATAAAACTCTACGTAAACGATATTAAGGCAGAATTTGGCGATAAATTTCTATAATTATGCCCTCGTAGCACAAATGAAACAAAAAATCATTGCATTATAAAGTGCAATGATTTTTTCGTTTATCATTAAATTTTTATTGCTGCTTAAACTGCATTTTTACTAATTTGGACAGGTCGAACCCCGATTCTTTTGCGCGTTTTGTAATTGTGAGGTAAAGAGCAGTGGAAATAGTCCATTCTTATAACCTGAATTTACGACCTCTACATATCCCTCTTTTTGGGTATAGATGGTTGAAACGTCCGTGAGTCCTTTTTCATACCATTGCGGATATCTTGCTATCTCATACCACCGTCCCATATATCAATCCAAATCAACATAGGTCACTGTTTTTACGCTATCGTCCGGCAAAGATACTATCATATTCAAAGATGATATTAATCCAAAATACTTATTTAGGAACTGCTTTGGTCATTTTTATATGGGGAATATTGTCCTCTTGATAGCAGGTGGATGCTTTCAGGAATCCGTGTGCTTCATAAAAATCACGCAATCGCAGTTGTGCCGATATGGAAACAGAAGCCTCATCTCCATTCAGGGCATAATGTGCTTCAAGCCCCTTTTCAATCAACACGTGACCTAATCCGGTTCCTCGGTGAGATGGCTTTACTACCACCCTACCGATGCAGCCATCATCATAATACCCACCAATCGGGAATACTCTACAATGTGCTGCAAGCACACCATCCAAATCGTAACCAAGCACATGTACACACTTCATATCACGATAATCCAAATCTTGATATGCCTGTTCTTGCTCTACCACAAACACTTCTGCACGAAGTGAAAGCATATCATAAATTTGCATGGGAGCTAATTCGTTAAATGGGAGTGCAACCCATTTTATTTCTTTATTTTGTATCATTTTCTTTAAAACCATAATGAATATTCCTGTCGAGGTAATTTTGGATTGGATACTATCACAGCAATTTTTTCATTGCTAAATGCCATACCATACCTCGCTCTACTACGACAATGTGCCCATAGATTTGCCATAGATTCACTTCTACTAAGATTACGCATCACTATTATTCCCTGAGAGGATATTATGGATGTAATGTAGGAGCGCAGAGCTTCGGCATCCCTTTCATCCACACTATTAATGAGAATAAATGGTATATCATCACTATCTATAAGTTTTTTATATCCTTTTATAGATTCATTGATAGAGGGAAACGACATGATGCGATTCATAAAGGGACCGAGTACAGAGGCTGTAACTTCATAATCCGACAAATGCGGCTCGAAAAGAACAATTTTTGAACGTGAAGACACCGAAAGCATACTTGCAGTAGATACTCCATAGCTGGTTCCAAATTGCAATATCACTTTCGGATTGGCATAATTCACTACACGAAACAATAGCTTTGCATTCTTGAATGATATTATACGAGGATGTCTGCCGTATCGACGGGTACGTTGTATCACACTCCTTCGCAATGCTTCTATTTCTGTATAAGCATAATACGGACATCGCTCTCTTAGCACTCTTAACACAAAATTAAACGCAAATGGGGAATGAATACCATATCCGTTACTTTTATGGTAACGGCTCAACGCCGAATAATATCTTCTTATGCGATTCACTGTTATTCCGTTCTACCCCTTTTATTCTTTAATAATAATTTTGTCGCTCTCTTTCTTTTTGCCCACACCTACCAATGTCATTACAATCAGCGCATATATCAATAGAATAGCAATATAAGCAATAGTCTCGGTTACTTTCACCGATTGCGGATCGAAGCGCATTTCAATAGTATGACTACCGGCTGGAATTTTCATTGCGCGTAGAACATAGTTTACCCGCCCAATAGGGACTTCTTTCCCGTCAATGGTAGCAATCCATCCCCATGGGAAGTATATCTCGGAGAACACGGCTAAAGCACCATTTTGGGTATTTGCGTGATATGTGAGCTTATTCGGGGCATATGAAGTTTCAAATATAGTATCTCCTGGCATTTTTTGTGGAATACTATTTCCGAGCGCAGCTTCAAATTTTTTATCTGCTACCGCATGAGTAGCAGGATTTATCTTACCCAACAATGTCATCTCTTCATCTGGAGTAGAGGTGTACTCAATACCCTCCACAAACCATGCGTTACCCATAGCATAGGGATTCACCTGCGCTAAAGTGTCATTCATCACAACATATTTCGCATTTAGCATATCAATGACTGCCGGATTTGGATTTTCACTCACAATATAAGTATCCATGAGGTCTTGATACCTCGATAATTTTGCAGCATGATAACCTCCGATTGTCTTATGGAAATAAGAGGGCATTGCATCGCCAAAACGAGATTGATCTAATACACGATAATTCATTGAAGTATCCATGAGAATTTGTCGATCTACTAATCTCGGTACAATTTTTTCGGATTGAGTCAATGGAGCCGGGAGGAATGAGTCGGTGTTTAGATAGCGTTTATTCACAAGATATAAATCACCCAGCACGATAGCTCCGAGTATTACACATGCAATTTTTGTTTTTATATATCCCATCGCCAATACTACCAATACTCCAAACCCAAGTAACACGACAAATAGACTTCTAAGTGCATCGCTCGAAACCATCTGATAACGTACAGCTTCCACTGCCGCAAAAAGTTGTGGATATTGTTGTGCCATTCCCGAAGTAATATAAGCATCACGTTCCATTACCGAATATGGAGAGCCGAGGAACTGTGGCATGAGCCATAATAATATGCATATAAATGCCGTTAAGCCAAAAGAAATAAATAATGGATTGCGATATTTTTCAAAGAATTTTTTCTCACTCACCAATTTTTGTATTGCCAATATAGCAAGCAAAGGCATTGTAAATTCTGCTATTACAAGGATACTCGATACCGTTCTAAATTTATTATACATAGGCATATAATCAATAAACCAATCGGTAACCATCATAAAGTTATGTCCCCACGACAATACTATAGAGAATATCGTAGCAGCAAGAAGAGCCCATTTCATAGGTCCTTTCACAATTATACAACCAAGAATAAAAAACACGAATATCAATGCACCCACATACACGGGTCCATTCGTTCCGGGTTGATCACCAAAGTATTGTGGGAATTGTCCTAAGTATTGATACACATCACCATCTATTTCATGATAATTGAGCATCTCTTTCGCTTTAGATGCTGCCGAAAGTGGCATCGGCTTATTTTCCCCCTTTTCAGGTTTCACCGAAGCACCACCTTTTACATTTGGAATGATAAGAGATAAGGTTTCATCCACACCATAGCTCCAAGCAGTAATGTAATCTTTATTTAGTCCATTGGAAGAAGTTTTCACCGATTCTCCCGGTTTTGTAAGCTCCGAATGTCCACCACGCATAGTTTCCTTACTATATTCATAGGTGTTGTATAGATTGGGGGCATTAGCAGCCACAGCAAGAATGGCAGCACATATAAGTACTATTGTAGATTTCACCCATGACATAGATTTTTTCTCTTTTATTGCCGACACAAGGAAAGCTATTGAGATTGCTATGATCACAAACATGAAATAATATGACATTTGCACGTGATTGGAAGCAATTTGCAACATAGCAAAAAACGCTGCCACAGCTGCCCCTGAAAAGTATTTGCCTCGGTAACACCACACAATTCCGGCAATGGTTGGAGGAATATAGGCAAGGGTGATATATTTCCATATATGCCCTGCCCCTATTATGATGAAGAAATATGACGAGAACGCATAGGCTAATGCTCCCGGAATAGCAATATACCATTTCACCTTAAATGCCAAAAGCAGGATATAAAATCCAAGCATCATGATAAACACCAGATTCACAGGCGAAGGCAACCATAGACTATATGCCTTACTTAACCAACTTATCAATTTACTACTTTCATAGGATGGCGAAATTTGAAAGTTAGGCATCCCTCCGAATAATGAATTAGTCCAGCGAGTTGTTTCTCCGGTTTCTTCCGTAAAAGCCTTTCCCTCTTGTCCTATGGCTATCCCTTGCAGCACATCATGCTGTTTTAGTATATTCCCCTCAATTGCATCGGGATAAAAATACAACCATGATATAAGCGCAAACAATGCAATTGCAATTACGTTGTAGAGTGCGGTCTTATTATTGAATACTCTTACAAAAGCATTCTGTTTATTTCTTTCAATCTCCATCAGATAATATATTAAAAATAATTGTGTAAAGCTACAAAAAAATAGGCAATTGCTAAAATACAACTAGGCGCAAGTTTTGAATTAAATTTTTTCATATAATAATTGGACTGTTTATTTAATCCTCATTCCTTTCATATATATTCATCCAACTTAGTATGGTATTATTAAAACGCATTTACTCTGCCTGAAGTATGAATTTACATTCTATTTGGCAGAGTAAATAATTTGAATTTTACCTCAAAATTTCGTTTTGGAAAAACTACAATAGGCTATAAGAATTTCCTTATAAATATTCGTCTGATATGGTCGAAAGATATTTATGAAGTCTTTTTTGCAACTTTCTTAGGCTTTGCCTTAGTTGCTGTTTTTGCTTTAGCCGGAGCTTTTGTTTTGGCTGTAGCTTTTGAAGTTCCGCGTTTCCCCTTTGGTTCCGGTTGATTAGCGATAATCTCCTTGCATTGCTCCAAGGTCAATGACTTTGCATCTGTCCCCTTAGGTATTTTATAATTTTTCTTGTTATATGAAATATATACTCCGAAACGACCGTTAAGCACTTGCAAATCCGGTTCAGCATCAAAGGTGAGAACGATCCTATTACTCTCCTCTTCGCGTTTCTTATATATCAATTGAGCAGCCTCATCAAGAGTAATTGTTTGTGGCGCAAAATCCTTAGGAATCGAAACAAATTTACCGGCATGCTTAATATATGGACCAAAACGTCCTATTGCTACCGTCACCATTGAATCCTCGAAATTGCCAAGCTCACGTGGCATATCAAACAATTTTAATGCTTCCTCAAGAGTTATGGTACTTACCGACTGTTCTTTTAGAAGAGATGCAAATTGTGGCTTCTCCTCATCATCGGCATTACCAATCTGCACTACAGGTCCGAATCGCCCTATTTTTACAGCTACCTCTTTTCCACTTTTAGGATCAATACCCAATACACGCTCCCCTACTTTGCGTTCAAGACGCATATTATTTATCTTATCTACATCAGGATGAAATAATTCATAGAATTTACGTATTTCATCATTCCACCTTATATTTCCTTCGGCAATTTCATCAAATTGCTCTTCAATTGATGCAGTAAAGTTATAATCCATAATGGAAGGGAAATATTCCAACAAGAAATCATTCACCACCACACCTATGTCGGTAGGTAGTAATTTCCCTTTTTCAGCACCTGTAATTTCGGTTTTCACTACCTCTTTTATCTTATTTGCCGAAAGAGTAAGTACTTTATATTGACGCTCGTTGCCAAGACTCTCACCTCTCACCACATATTCACGATTTTGGATGGTGGATATTGTGGGAGCATAGGTAGATGGGCGCCCGATACCCAATTCTTCTAATTTGCGCACCAATGTTGCTTCGTTGTATCGAGATGGCTGCTGAGTAAAACGTTGTAACGCCGAAATATTTTTTGTGTTAAGTCGCTCTCCAGTTTTAAGAGCAGGAAGCATATTGGCAGTTTCAGCCGCATCACCCTCATCATCGGTACTCTCCATATATACACGCAAGAAACCATCAAATTTAAGCACCTCTCCGGTAGCCGTAAATTTTTCGTCGCGATTAGAGATATTGATGTCAATATTTGTCTTTTGCAATTCTGCATCACTCATTTGTGAAGCAATGGTACGCTTCCAAATAAGGTTATACAGTTTCTTTTCCTGTGCTGTACCAACAATAGTACTGTGTTCAATGTAAGATGGGCGTATTGCTTCGTGAGCTTCTTGTGCACCCTTGGAACTGGTATGATATTTTCTAACTTTCAAATATTCAGCACCGATATTGTTTTTTATCTCTTCGCTTATGGCACTAATGGCAAGATTGGATAGATTCACCGAGTCGGTACGCATATATGTTATATGCCCTGATTCGTATAGTTTCTGCGCCACAATCATAGTTTGCGACACCGAAAAGCCCAATTTGCGACTTGCTTCCTGTTGAAGTGTGGAAGTAGTGAACGGCGGAGCAGGAGATTTTTTCACAGGGCGAACTGTAATATCACCCACAGTAAAATTAGCAGAAGCACACTCTTCAAGGAATTTTTTAGCTTCCTCGAAATTTTTTATTCTCTTTGAAAGATCGGCTTTTACGACTGCTCCACCATCAAGAGGTATAAATTCTGCGACTACACGGAAAAACTCCTCGGTAACGAATGCTGATATCTCTTTTTCCCGCTCCACGATAAGACGCACTGCAACACTTTGCACACGTCCGGCACTCAAAGCAGGCTTAATTTTCTTCCATAACACCGGCGACAACTCAAACCCCACGATGCGATCAAGTACTCTACGTGCTTGCTGAGCATCCACTCGGTTAATATCGATATCTCGAGGATTTTCAATAGCCTCAAGTATCGCCGTTTTTGTAATTTCATGAAAAACAATTCGCTTGGTGTTTTCAGGACTTAATCCCAGTACCTCATATAAATGCCACGCAATAGCTTCTCCCTCGCGGTCCTCATCGGATGCTAACCATACCATTTCGGCATCCTTAGCAGCTTTTTTTAGAGTTTTTACCAGCTCTTTCTTTTCAGTGGGAATTTCATAAATAGGATTATAATCATTGAGAAGATCAATACTGAAATCTTTTTTGTGAAGATCTCTTATGTGACCATAGCTCGACAACACCTGATAGTCTTTTCCCAAAAACTTCTCAATTGTTTTTGCCTTTGCCGGGGACTCTACTATAACTAAATTCTTTGACATATTAACGTTGATGTTATGTTCCTACTTGAAATCGGCGACAAAATTAGATAAAAAACTTTTAATACTACCTTATTTATTAATAAATTATCCCAAAGGTGTATTAATCATGTTACATATCAAGCATATTCACAACATTTTCATATATCGTTTTGATTACAATTCTAAAGATTTAACCCTTCTGATTTTATTCAAATCCGAAAGCCACATTATCTATCCATAGGGTCATTCCCACTGTCCCCGTATATGCGGTTCCACATCCCGAAGATGCCATCATCATCACGTGAGTGGGTTTAGCATTGGCATCTGCCCACCCTTCCTCTATTACCGGAACCATTTTACCCTTACTATTGCGAGCATAGTATGAATTTTCTTTTGAGATTAGTGCCATATATGGTTTATAACCGGCATGGTTCGTTATATTACCGTAATAGATTGGCATTTTATAGTCGGATTGCCATCTTGCCACAGTGTTACCGAAACGCTGGCGTCCTGTTCCCACACGTTTTGCATGCAAATTACCCTGAGCATCTTCCCAACGTTGTTGAAGAAGTACGTATACTTCGGCATAATCTTGTCCGGGGATAGTTTTTTGCGTTCCAAATCCACTGGAATATATTCTATTACCGGGAGGAACCGTAACTTTATAATCAAATACGAGGCAATCGGGGCGTTTAGTATAAGGCACTCCCATTTCCATTTTAGAATATGGATTCTTTGTACTGCTTATCGGTTCAAACACTCGCCCAAGAAAAACACTACCAGAAACAAGAACTTTCATGTTAATTATTCCCAGTGCTTTTACCTCTTCAAGTATCGTACACATTTTAACACAATATCCATCACCTTCGCGTGGTTCGCTGTATACGGCATTACTTGTTTTTGTAACTCCCATCACCTTTGCCATCACATTAGATGTAGCCCAAGGTGAACCACCTTGATTTACGTATGGCTTATCGCCGTATATATTTCCGGAAGGTCCTATTTCATATAGCGTACGAGTATTACCCCCGATAACGCTTGATTCTTTTATATGCCTTGTAATCCATGAATTGAAGTCACCATAATTAATTTTCTCAAGCGTTAAGCCCCATGCATTAGCGCCAATAAATATCACATAAACAATAGCTAAAATTTTCTTCATTATCGGGCTATAAATTTCAATTAAAAAATATTTTATATAAAAATCGGACAAAGATACATATTCTTTCAGCAATAGGAAGCATCTTTTTTTGTTCTAAATATCTGAAAAATGAGTGTATTTTATTCTAATTGTATATTTCTTGAGAGTCTCTTTATATCATTTGATTAATTTTTGTATTTTTGTAAAAAAATCACGCAAGTATCATTTTAACCTAAAAAATGTTTTATTTCGAGTACTTCAATATATTCCTGATTGCAATGAGCATCATAGCAATAATAGTCTTCATCGCATTACACTATGTGAAAGCCGGCTATGGAATGATGTACACACCAAAATGGGGTTTCTCGGTTAGCAATCGTCTCGGCTGGGTGCTCATGGAATCTCCCGTGGTGGTGGTTATGCTCTGGCTCTGGCTTGAAAGCAATCGCAAGTGGGAGGTTGTACCGCTGATATTTCTATGCTTGTTTCAGATTCATTATATCTACAGGTCATTTATCTTTCCTTTATTAATAAAAGGCAAGAGCAGAATGCCTATTACTATTATATTGAGTGGTGTAACATTCAATATCCTTAATGCTCTAATGCAAGGGGGATGGATTTTTTATGTGTCGTCACCCAATCAATACCAAGTGGAATGGCTTTGGTCGCCGCAATTCATAATCGGTACTATTATATTCTTTTCAGGCATGGGTATTAATTGGCATAGCGACCACATAATCCGCAACTTACGCAAACCGGGTGACACCGGCCATTATATACCTCGTGGCGGACTCTATCGATGGGTTTCAAGTGCAAATTATTTTGGCGAAACTGTGGAATGGATAGGATTTGCAATACTCACATGGAGCTGGGCAGGTGCAGTATTTGCATTGTGGACATTTGCTAATCTTGCTCCAAGAGCAAAAAAAATAAATGAGCATTATTGCAAGAAATTTGGCGAAAAATTTACTTCACTGAAGCTAAAAAGCATAATTCCGGGCATATATTAATTCAAAAATTATAATTCTATTATATCAAATGGATAATTCTAAATCTCTACTTTTTACTGAAAACAACATAGGACCGATCACGCTACGCAATAGAACGATACGATCGGCAGCATTTGAAGGTATGTGCGATGAAAACCGACCATCTGAAATGCTTTTGGATTATCATTCTTCCGTATCACAAGGTGGAGTAGGAATGAGCACTGTTGCTTATGCGGCAGTGATGCGAAGTGGACTTTCATTCCCTCATCAATTATGGATACGCCCAGATATATTACGGGATCTGCGAGATGTTACCGATGCCATTCATGCAGGTGGAGCTAAGGCATCCATTCAGTTGGGGCACTGCGGTAATATGTCTAAAAAGGAGATTATCGGAGAAACTCCATGGTCGCCATCGGGACGATTCAACTTATATGCACCTACATTTACACGCGCTATGACAAATGTTGAAATTCGCGAAACCGCTTTAGCATTTGGCGAAGCCGTGAGAATGGCTCGTGATTCAGGTTTTGACTGTGTGGAAATTCATGCAGGGCATGGTTATCTTATAAGCCAATTTTTGTCGCCTTACACCAATAAGCGCAAAGATAAATATGGAGGATCGCTTGATAATAGAATGAAATTCATGCGCATGTGTATGAGTGAAGTGATGTCGGCAGCCGAATCCGATATGGGAGTTGTGGTGAAGATGAACATGCGCGATGGATTCAAGGGTGGAATGGAAATTGATGATTGTATCACTGTTGCAAAAGAGCTTCAAGAGCTTGGAGCACATGCGTTGGTGTTAAGCGGAGGATTTGTGAGTAAAGCCCCAATGTATGTAATGCGAGGAAAAATGCCAATTACCACACTATCTTATTATATGGATAAAAAATGGTTGAGTAAGGGGGTTAAAATGTTCGGTAATATAATGATTCCTAAGTGTGATTTCAAAGAATTATATTTTCGAGAAGATGCTCTTAAATTTCACAAAGCACTACCCGATATGCCTTTAATATATGTAGGAGGTTGTGTGTCGCGCGATGGCATAGATACCGTGCTCAACGATGGATTTCAATTCGTGCAAATAGGACGCGCCCTGATTAATGAACCTGATTTCGTTAATAGAATGAAAGCCGGTGAGCAACGTTGCGGATGCGATCATGTAAACTACTGTATAGCTCGAATGTATTCTATGGAAATGGCTTGTCACAAACATTGCACCGAGGAGCTACCCAAAAAAATTCTCCAGGAGATAGAGAATATTCAGAAATATA
The DNA here is from genome assembly GCA_964646495.1 of uncultured Muribaculaceae bacterium. Classification (GTDB taxonomy): domain Bacteria; phylum Bacteroidota; class Bacteroidia; order Bacteroidales; family Muribaculaceae; genus HGM05232. The sequence continues at coordinate 5,909 of CAZYEO010000001.1, read as the reverse complement.
ATGAACATCATAAATAACAAAATTCCGCAAGGATCTACAGCTTTAATCACAGGTGGGTCTTCGGGAATAGGAAAGGAATTTTCTCGCCAACTCGCTGCAAATGGTGTGAATCTCATTCTTGTGAGCAATCAAGAACAGGAGCTTAGACTCACATCATCGGAGATTGAGCATGATTATGATGTTTCTGTTTCATATCTCCATATTGATTTATCGACACCAAATGCTGCTACACATATATTAAATTGGTGCACAGAGAACAATTTAATAGTGGATATTCTTATTAATAATGCCGGCATTTTTGCGTTCAAGGCATTAATAGAAATGTCTCAAGAGAGAATAAACCTATTTATTGACCTTCATATACGTGCCGTAACTGAGTTATGTCACATATTCGGCAGCGAAATGGCAAAACGCAATCATGGATATATTCTTAATATGTCGTCGATGTCATGCTGGATGCCAATGCCCGGAATCTCAATGTATGGAGCAACAAAAGCATATATCAGGGTACTATCGAGAGCTATCCAACTTGAATTGAGCGATTCTGGTGTATCGGTAACGGTAGCTTGTCCCGGAGGGATTGCTACCGATCTATTTGGATTGCCCAAAAATCTTCAACAATTGGGGGTAAAATTGGGAGTTTTGGTAACTCCTCAAAAATTTGTCCGTGGAGCATTAAAGGCTACTTTTGCAAAAAAGAAACAATACATCAATGGATTTATAAATAGATTTTCAATAGTTTTTGTCGCCATGCTGCCATCGAAAATAAGACTTATTGTAAAGCACAAACTTCTTGACAAATAATTTTTAATGAATACAGGGGTATACATAATTACAGGTGCTACCGGAGCTATCGGAACCGAAGTGCTTCGCTCACTTGCAATACATGATGAAAAGGTGATTGTGGGTTGTCGCGACATGGAGAAGGGCAATAAAATATGCAATGAGATAATACGAGAAACAGGCAATCAACATATTTTCCCCGAATTATTGTCACTCGATTCCTTTCAATCAATTCGCAAATTTGCATTATCAATCGGCAAGCGTAATCTCTTGGTAAAAGGAATCATAAATAATGCAGGCATAAAATGTTCACAATACACCCTCACCCAAGATGGATTTGAAACTACTATCGGTGTAAATTATCTATCACAAATGTTACTCACGGAATTATTACTCCCAATGGTGGTGCCACATGCCAATATCGTTTTCACAATTTCCGTAACTCGAAAGATTCATAAATTTCAAGATATTCATCTCCACGAAACCAAAGAGCAATTTTCACAACTTGGCACTTATGGACGTAGCAAACTTGCGCTCACTGCCTATGCTGCATATCTACATGCTAAATATGGTGATAATGTACAAATAAAATGTGCCGATCCGGGAATAGTGAACAGCGATATGATATCCATGAACAAATGGTATGACCCGATTGCAAATATATTTTTCCGCCCTTTCATCAGCTCTCCCAAACAAGGAGCAAAAGCCATACTTAGAGCATTGCAAAGCAATAAGAGTGGACAAATTTTCACGAGACATCGCACTTTCCCTATCGATACTCCAATAATTCCGGAATCATTACTCACAGCATCATACAGAATCGTTGGTTTGAATACGAAAAATCTATAATCACCTTCATATATCCCGCATCACCACAACAGCTACAATCATTTGTAATACAAACTAATACCTCAACTTTGTGAACAACATTTATTTATATTTGAGGGATATTATATTTAATCTATTGTAAAGTTTAAGTAATTTTGCACTATGATGTAATTCATCACCTATTTGTATTCACTAATTAAAATTTTCTACATGAAAGCATTTATCAAAACGACTTTAATGCTACTTTGTCTTATCGCATCCTTTGGGCTTAACGCTTCAGAAAGTGTTAGCTCTCCAAATGGGGAAATCAAATTACAATTCGATACCGATGCTTCAGGTACTCCGGTGTATTCAATGTCTTATAAAGGGAAAGAGGTAATTGCACCATCTCGTTTAGGACTTGATCTAAAGGATGGAAATGATCTTCTCGACGGATTTAAAATCACAAAAACAGAACAGTCATCATTTGACGAAACTTGGCAACCGGTATGGGGAGAAGAAAGCAATATCCGTAACCATTATAATGAAATGGCAGTAACCCTCAATCAGGCTGCTTCGGAACGTAATATCGTAGTGCGTTTCCGCGTATTTGACGATGGGATGGGTCTTCGCTATGAGTTTCCATTGCAAAAAAATCTCAACTATTTCGTAATTAAAGAGGAACGCACCGAATTTGCCATGACTGGCGACCACACTGCTACATGGATTCCCGGAGATTACGACACTCAAGAATACGACTACACTGTGTCTCGATTATCTAAAGTAAGAGAATTACTTCAAAGTGCCGTATGTGGAAATGCTTCACAAACAGTATTTTCACCCACAGGTGTACAAACTGCACTCATGATAAAAACCAATGATGGTATATATCTAAACCTTCACGAGGCTGCATTGGTAGACTATTCTTGTATGCACCTCAATCTTGATGATAAGAATTTCATATTTACCTCATGGCTCACACCCGATGCTACAGGATATAAGGGATACATGCAAGCACCCTCCACATCACCTTGGCGCACAGTGATAGTGAGCGATGATGCACGCGATATTTTAGCCTCACGAATCACATTGAATCTTAATGAACCTTGCAAAATCGAAGATACATCATGGATTAAGCCTGTAAAATATATGGGTGTATGGTGGGAAATGATTACAGGTAAAAGTTCATGGTCATATACGGACGACTATTATTCAGTGAAACTCGGTGAAACCGATTTCGCAAAATCAAAACCAAACAGTACTCACGGCGCTAACAATGAAAACGTGAAACGCTACATTGACTTTGCAGCAAAACATGGATTTGATCAACTCCTTGTCGAAGGTTGGAACATAGGCTGGGAAGATTGGGTAGGATATACAAAAGATTACGTGTTTGACTTCGTTACGCCATACCCTGACTTTGATGTTAAAATGCTCAATGAATATGCGGCATCAAAAGGTATAAAACTAATGATGCACCATGAGACATCAGGATCGACCCGCAACTACGAACGACACTTAGATTCTGCATATCAATTTATGATTGACAACGGATACAATTCAGTAAAATCAGGATACGTAGGCGACATCCTCCCTCGTGGAGATCATCACTATAGCCAGTGGAGCAACAATCACTATCTTTACTGCTTGAAAAAAGCTGCCGATTACAAAATATGCGTAAATGCACATGAAGCGACCCGCCCTACCGGACTTAGCCGTACATATCCCAACCTTATAGGTAACGAATCTGCCCGTGGAACCGAATACGAAGCATTCTCAGGGAATCGCCCTCACCACACTACAATTCTACCATTTACTCGTCTTGTAGGTGGACCTATGGACTACACTCCGGGGATATTTGATGTATTCATTGATATTCCGGGACGTACCAATAAAGCACGTGTACAAACTACACTTGCAAAACAACTTGCTCTATATGTGACTATGTACAGCCCATTGCAAATGGCTGCCGATTTTCCCGAAAACTACGAAAAACATCTTGATGCATTTCAATTTATAAAAGATGTGGCTATCGATTGGGAAAAAAGCGTATATGTAGAAGCTGAACCGGGGGATTACCTTACAATCGCGCGCAAAGAGAAGAATGGTGAAAGATGGTTTATCGGTGGAATTACCGATGAAAATGCTCGCACTTCAAAAATAGCTCTTGACTTCCTTACACCCGGAACAGAGTATATAGCTACAGTATATAAAGATGCTAAAAATGCTGATTATATCACAAACCCTATCGCTTATGAAATAAAAAAATATGTGGTGACATCAAAATCAAAACTTTCCACAGATTTGGCTCGAAGCGGAGGATATGCTGTATCGATAGTACCGGCGACAAAAGAGGCAAAAAAAGGTACTAAAAAAATATAGTATATAATATATACATACTCTCAATATTAATGCGGACAGAAGATATATTCTTTTGTCCGCATTAATTTTAAGATATAATTAAAATGGCATCACAACAATAAAATCAATATTGCAGTTCTCTTTTTCAGTAATTCTTTTTACCTTTGTCACAATTGTCAGCTATCTATGATAGCATTTACTATCCGTAAAAACAACAGTCATGGACCATATCGAACAAGTAGCCAAAAGATTAAGGGGACTTAGAGATGCTCTTGATCTTTCTATTCCGGAAATAGCAAAGAAATGCAACATCGATCCGGGAACGTACAAAAAATATGAAAATGGTACTACCGACATCCCAGTGAGCTTCCTGCACTCAGTAGCTCATGAATTTGGAGTAGAACTTACAGCAATCCTATTTGGAGAAGAACCTAAAATGAATAGCTATTTCGTGACACGAAAGGAAATGGGTGTAAGTGTTGAGCGCACCAAATGCTACAGCTATCAATCTCTTGCAGCAGGATTTGCCAATAGAGAGATTGATCCATTTATGGTTACTGTAGAACCAAACGACAATCCTGTGCATCTAAATTCACATAAAGGACAAGAATTTAATTACGTCGTGAATGGAAGAATGCAATTTACTATTGGGGGGAATAATATAATCCTTGAGGAGGGTGATTCAATAATGTTTGATTCAATGCGCCCTCACGGCATGAAAGCTCTCGATGAGCGTTCTGTAAAATTCATAGCCATAATATTATAACCAACCACATTTCAATAGAAGAAAATTATGTTAGAAAAATTTCTTGATAAAACAGTTTTCGAATCCTACGAGGATTACATGGAAAACTTCAAAATAAACGTTCCCGATAACTTCAACTTCGGATATGATGTTGTAGATGAATGGGCACGCACAAATCCTGATAAAAAGGCATTGCTCTGGACAAATGAGGATGGTAAAACTATTCAATTCACATTTGCCGACATTAAACGTGAGAGCGACAAAACTGCTTCATTCTTCCAATCTCTCGGAATAGGACGTGGAGATATGGTAATGCTTATATTAAAACGCAGATACCAATTTTGGTTTGCCATCACAGCATTGCACAAACTCGGAGCTACAGTAATTCCAGCCACTCACCTACTCACCGAAAAAGATATTGTGTATCGTGCCAATGCAGCCGATATAAAAGCTATTGTGGCTGTGGGCGATAACATTGTACTTGATCATATCATAAAAGCTGCACCAAAATGCCCTACTGTCCACTCTTATATATCCATAGGACCTGAAATACCCGATGGCTGGATTGATTTCAACAAAGGGATAGAGGATGCCGCACCATTTGTGCGTCCCAAACATGCAAATAACAATGATGATGTGTCATTATTATACTTTACATCGGGAACTACCGGCGAGCCTAAAATGGTTGCCCATGATTTTTTGTATCCGTTAGGACATATAATCACGGGTTCATATTGGCACAATCTTGGTGAAGATAGTCTCCATCTCACACTTGCTGACACCGGATGGGGAAAAGCCGTATGGGGCAAATATTACGGACAGTGGATTGCCGGAGCCAATGTTTTCGTGTATGATTTTGAAAAATTTGAACCTGTGGATGTTCTCCACATGATTCACGACCATCATATCACTTCTTTCTGCGCTCCTCCTACTGTATTCAGATTTCTTATTCGCGAAGATTTATCAAAATTTGATATTTCATCATTAAAATATTGTACCATTGCAGGGGAAGCACTCAACCCGAGCGTATATGAACAATGGTATAAACTTACAGGAATAAAGCTAATGGAAGGGTTCGGACAAACAGAAACCACCCTCACGGTAGCTACTTGCAAATATCTCAATCCGAAACCGGGATCTATGGGAAAACGCGGTCCCGGCTACGATATCGACCTCGTAAATATGGAAGGACGATCTGTGGAGGATGGCGAAC